>JAHJDU010000158.1 GCA_018812385.1 Pseudomonadota bacterium | reverse complement strand
TTTATATCCTGACAGATTCAAAGCGATTCATCGTGTTATTCTAACCCTTTTAGAAAAAAAATATGTCCTGGACGGATATCTTTTTGTTGACAGGCCGAACCGGGAAGTTAAGTTAATTGCACAAAGCGATCTTGGCGGAATTATTTTTGATGTTCATTTTATTAAAAATGTTGAAAAAACAATACATAGTAATATAAGTATGCCGGGGGGAAAAAGGCTGGAAAAATCTGTTTTAAGGGACCTTGAAACGCTTTATCTTGAGGAACCCTTTCCTTCCCCGACTCTATTTTCTGATCAACACAAAAATTTTGTATTATCACAAAAAGAAGGCACAATAACAAAAGAGTTGATTTACAAACAAATCAACGGGCATGTACGATACAGGCTAAATGAAATCAGACATCTGAAAAATAAAAAATGCGTTTATACTATAAGTTTGAAGTATGGTACAGGATCTAATAATCTTTATCCTGAATTTATTGTAATTCAAGACATAAGTATGAAATACAAACTGCAAATTAATGTTCGGTATATTATATAATTTAACCACTTTTAATGAGGTCTCATGTTTTAAAAATGAGCTTATATAACGATCTGAGAATTTCAGAAATATCTATTTTAAAAAAAGATCCCCGGCATATAGCTTCAGTTTTTTCCTTTGCAAAAAAGCTTGATCTTTTTAGAGGTCACTTTCCGGGAAATCCGATTTTACCGGGGATTTTCCAGATTGAAATGGTAAAATATGTACTGGAGAAATCATATGACAAATGTTTGCGTATCAAGTCAGTCAAAAAAACTAAATTTTCCGCCCTGATACATCCAGAAAAAAAGGTAAATCTTGATATCACGATAAATAAGGAAGAAAACAACCTGTTCAATGTGAAGGCCATCCTGCGAGTGGATGATATTGTTGCAGGGAAAATAAACCTGATCCTCACAGAAAAATGACTATTATAGAAATGACTATTGTTTTACCTTTAACAACTCATCAATAATTTTATAAACGTCTTCTAAAGTTCTGATTGATCTTGCCTGTTCTTCTTCGATTCTTACTCCCAGTTGTTTATCAACCATTACAATAAGATCAACAGCATCAAGGCTGTCAAGACCGAGATCTTCGTTCAATAATGATTCTGGCTTTAGAAGTTCTGCATCAATTTCAAATTCTTCTTCCAACACCTGATTTACAATCTTAATAATTCTATCCATCAAAAAACGATCCTTCCGGCAAAAAGAACAAAGTAAAAATTTTAACCAATCTAATATTAAAAATACTGACCAAATGCAAATACAATACTATTCTGACCTCTATTTAACGAACCAAAACCCCCGTTAGAAATATGGTGCATCCTTAACGAGACAAACCTATTTTGGCTTCCTTTTCTCTTGAATTCAATACCAATTCCGGCCTGTGGATTAAAATTAAATCGATAGTCCTGTCCTGTAACACGGTAATCAGTATAGATGACACCAATGCCGGCTTCCAGATATGGTTTAATCCTGTCTGTCTCAAATCTATCCAAATATAGCAACGCCAGCACCCCTGCATTTGCAATAAATTTTACATCATTATCATCAAGGAAGGCACTGCCCACAGAACCTTCTACTTTAAACCGCAGGTTATCAGGTGCTTTATGTTTCCAAATCCTGTCATAATCATACAATCTGAACAAAGATATCTGTGAAAAAATGGCACCATCCGATGGATCATATGTATACCCGGAATTCAGAAAGACCCCCGACTCAGTGGGAGCATATCCTTCATCGCTTTGGGCGGACAAGCTGCCAGGGCAATAAAAAATTACCAGGGCTGTTATCAGCAAACAAATTACATCTTTTTTTCTCATTATCTGTATAAATCTCGACTATCAGGTTTTTAGAAATTTTTGATTCTTCATTTTTAAGTAAATTTATTTTAAAATCGGGTTGATTATCATTCTTCCATACTCCCCTTCCTGACCGATTTTCACATAACATATTTTTTTTAAAAGCTTTGTTGAAAAAAATGCATCCATACTGCAATCCGTTGGTGAAAGTAAATGATTTCTATAGAGTGTTTTGTTATTATTCTTTAAATAATTCATAAACTCATCATTACAGGTATTGATGGACGAAGGAGATAAAACTAATTTGGCATTTTCGGGAATATCCAGACCTGCGTGTTTATAATTTTCTATGGAGATATCTTCAAAATAGCCATACCTGGATTTGCCTTTTTTTCGTGTAAGCAGAAAAAAAGCCGATCCTTCTCCAAAAGAATATCCGGCAGCCTTCTTCCTGCTGGAAAATTTGTCGATACAATATCCCAAAACATCGCAAAAAGCATCTGAAGTCCCGAGCAGTACTGCATCTACTTTTTCTGTCCCAAGCCATGCCACGGCCGTTATCAATGCAGAAAAAAAAGACATGTCAAATTGACTTATAGTAAGATTCGGACCTGTTATGCCATAACATATTGAAACATGCGCAGCTGCCGCATTATGCACAGAGTTTGAAAAATGTGTCGGAGAAGCAAGTTTATCTCCCTTTTCAATATAAGAATCCAAAAATGAAAATGTTGTTTCCAGAGCACCAAAACCCGTAGCCATAATAACACCTGTACTATCTTTGGAAAACAATAACGGGTCTGTATCCTTTATGGCTTTGCCGGCAGCCAGCAAAGCCATTCTTGAAAAATGATCAATTCTGCGTAAGCTTCTTTTCGGCAGGTAGTCACAAAGACTTGAAGTATCAACCATTGATCGGTTTAACCTATCACTAACCCCGGGAAGACAAACTGATAAATCTTTTATGGAACTCACGCCATCAGAATAAACAAATTCCATATCAGAGAGATTATCACCCAGGGAATTAACAATGCCTATTCCATGTATGGCTATTTTCAGGATGGCACCTTATTCAATAATTCAGCTTGTTTTGTTTTCACAAATTGAGCAAGGGTATTAATTGATTGAAGGGCAGGCTTTCCTTCTTCAATATTTTTTATTTCAACACCAAAATATACCTGTAACTGGACAACAAGTTCAACTGCATCCAGCGAATCAAGCCCAAGGCCCTCTCCAAAGAGCGGGGTATCATCATCAATTTCATCAGGTGTCAGATCTTCAATCTGAAGCTCTTCAATTATCATTTCT
>JAHJDU010000157.1 GCA_018812385.1 Pseudomonadota bacterium | reverse complement strand
ATTATTGGGACAGGGGCCGGGAAATGAAGGTATCTGCCTTTAAGCGTCACTTTAATCCACCCAAATGTGCCGGGATCATCGGAACTGTCTATGGTTCTCATGACGCTATAGCTGCCGCCATTGAGAAGGGAGAGTGTGACCGGAACCGCTACATCCTGAAACCGAGCCTGTTCCTGGATCTGGCCAAGATTAAAGGGGTGGTTGCCAAGGGATATCCCAATCACGGATTTTATAACCTTTCCTATAATTGTCTGAGGGCTCCACTTAATGATCCGCAATTTAGAAAAGCCCTTGCCCATGTAATCCCCAAAGATTTGATCATTGAAGCCATTCTTTCAGGTCTTGCCGATGTTGGCAGTTCGGTCATTGCCCCTGCCAACAAATTCTGGCACAATCCTGCGGTCAAATCCTATCCCAATGACATAGGCAAAGCAAAGGATATACTGGCAAAATCAGGGTATACCTGGGATAAAAAAGGCAACCTGCATTATCCCGGATAAAATTATCTTAAAAATCATGGACGGCCTGATCAGGTCGTCCATTCCTTTTGCCTTTAGAGGAATAAGGAGTGCACATTGATAGAATTTATCATCCGAAGAACCATTTACACTATTTTTACCATTTTTGCAGTGGCCACTATTCTGTTTTTTATATTTCGTATCATGCCAGGCGATCCCACTGCCCAGGTGATCAGCCCGGCTCTGGATGAGGCGTCCCAGACAAGGTTGAAAGAGGCGTTTGGTCTGGATAAACCCCTTTCCATCCAGTATGTCCTCTATCTTAAGGGATTGGTTACCTTGGAATGGGGGCGTTCTTTTACCACATCAAAGCCGGTGTTCGAAATTCTTAAATATCGTTTCTGGAATACGATTTTTCTCATGGGAGCTGCCATGAGCTTTACCCTGCTCCTGGGAACAGGCCTGGGCATGATCATGGCCTGGAAGAGGGGAGGCCCCCTGGATGTGAGCGCAACAGTGAGCGCTCTGGTACTCCAGTCAGCACCTCCGTTTGTCACTGGAATTTTATTCCTCATGATCTTGAGCTATAAATTGGATCTTTTCCCGACCGGCGGTATGAACACGCCCGGGGAACGTCTGCCCGCTGGTATTGCCATGTTGTTTAACAAAGATTTTCTTCTCCACCTTATATTACCCGCAATCACCACAGCATTCTACTATCTGGCTACTCCCATGCTTATTATGCGGGATTCCATGCTGGAAGTGACTGGCAGCGATTATATTGAATTAGCCCAGGCCAAAGGGCTCTCCCCAAGTACAGTGATGATCAAACATGCGGCAAGAAACGCTCTTCTTCCCGTTTTCACGGTTGCTTCGGTCCTCATCGGATTTGCTTTGGGTGGACAGGTGATTGTTGAACAGGTCTTTTCATGGCCCGGTATGGGTCAGCTTATGGTGGAAGCAGCCTCATCCCACGACTATCCCGTGGCTCAGGCAACATTTTTACTGCTGGCAGTATTGATTATCGTCTTGAACCTGCTGGCTGATATTTCCTATTGTTACCTTGATCCTCGTATTTCTGTTCCAGGGGGCAAAAAATGATAAAAAATCCTGAAAAACAGTATAAATCGGTTTACACTGAAAATTTCCACCATATCACAAGGGAGTAGCAGGCATGAAATTCTCAATTGTAAAAGATTTTTTGGTTGCACAGTATAAAATTATCAGAGGGAACCGCTTTGGTATGTTCGGGGCTGTAGTACTGCTTTTTTTCGGAATCATTGCACTGTTCGCCCCTTATATTGCCCCCCATGATCTATGGGAATCACTAAGGGATTCCAGCGGCAAGATGGCTATCCTCCGACAACCGTGCCTTGAATTCCCCTTAGGTACCACTGCTATGGGGCGGGATATTTTAAGCCAGCTAATACTTGCCACACGGACCACTGTCCTTATCGGGCTTACTTCCGGTCTGGTCTCCATCCTGGTTGGGGCCAATATAGGCCTTTTAGCAGGTTATTATGGTGGTAAGTTAGATGAGATCTTCATGCGTTTCACCGATATTGTCTACGGCATGCCTTTTCTGCCATTTCTCATCGTGCTCATCTCCCTTTTTGGGCGGAATATCTGGTTTGTCATCATTGCCATATGTTGCATTATCTGGCGGACATCGGCGCGAGTAATCCGGGCTCAGGT
>JAHJDU010000156.1 GCA_018812385.1 Pseudomonadota bacterium | reverse complement strand
TTTTGTGATTATTTTCATTATTCGTCCTTTGAAACAGTCAATCGAAAATCCTAATACCTTATCCGCGGGTCAAGATATGCATAAAGGATATCTGTAATCAAATTGGTGAAAAGCACAACCATCGCAATCAAGATGAAAGAGGCCTGGGCCAAAGGATAATCCCTTAGAAGAACCGAATCAACCATGGTTCTGCCAATCCCGGGCCATGAAAAGACTGTTTCAAGCAGTACACAACCCCCAATGGAATAGGCAACGCTCATGGAAAAAGCTGTAACCACCGGCAGGATGGCATTCCTGGCTGCGTGTTTATTCCTTATCTTTTTTTCACTCAACCCCTTGGCCCTGACCGTGAGGATGTAGTCTTCACCTATGGTTTCCAGCATGCTGTTTCTCATAATCAGCATATTGCCGGCAAACCAGGTGAGTACATAACACACAAGCGGTGAGACAAGGTGGTGGAGCAAATCAAGGGCTCTTACCAGCAGAGTTGAACCTGGAAGCCACTTTTCCGGAGTAATCATCCCACCAACAGGGAAAAGTCCAAATTTATAAGATAACACCCATATCATCAGGAGCCCCAGCCAGGGTACAAAAAAGGTCCAAAAGGTCAGCCCGGTGAATATGAGGATCTTTTCAGACTTCCCCCCCCTATTCCAGGCCATGTATCTACCCAGGCGCACTCCCACAAGATATGAAATAATCGCGGCGGGTAGAAAGAGAACAATGGTATTTAACAGCCTCTCACCGATGACTTCCAGGACAGGTCGTTTGTAGAAAAAAGAATGCCCGAAATTCCCATGCAGGATACTACCCAGGTATTTAGTAAATTGCTTATGAATTGGCTGGTCCAGACCAAACTGGGCCTTGATACGTGCGATGCTTTCTGTTGACATCTGAGGGGAGATAAAAAAGATCGAGGGGTCACCGGGCATCAATCGAAACATGGTAAATGTCACAGTAAGTATGACAAATAGCGTTATCACAGTCATGATCAGACGATTGAATAAATACCCCATAATTATCTCCAACTGTTGAAAAATCGATTGATGCCCGGATTTTTATCTTTAATTCAAATTCCTAATTAACAGGTTTGATGCACGAAAGCGAATCCTTGTTGACAACTCCGTTGTATTGTTCAATCCATCCCTTGAACCTTGTGTTATTATAAGCATGGATATTCTTTAACACAAAAAGAGGGATATGGGGAAGATCATCTGCCAGGATCTCCTGCAATTTAAAGGCTCCTTTGCGGGACTCATCCCAATCAAAGACTTTCAGCCAGTCGTACATTGCCTTCTGATATCGATCCTCTTTATATGCCATCACATTCCACCCATATTGATAAATTTCCTTAACATCAAAATAGTATTGAAGATGGACAGGAAAGGGCTCAATGATATTCCCAAAAACGATAACATCGAACTTGTTTTCCCACCATACATTATTAATTAAGGTTGGAAATGCCACAAGGTTGGTCTTGGTATCAACTCCCAATTTTTTCCACCATTGAGCGATCAAGATGGCTGACTGGGCTTCCATTGGATTTGTGGCCTGGGTACGGGTGATTATTTCGATGGTTTTGACTTTTTCCCATCAGACATCTTAATACCAGCACCGGGTATGACCCTGGAACCTTCAATTTTTGGTTCCTTATCCCAGGTGTAACCTGCCTCCTTCAGAATAGAAATAGCCTTTGAATATCGAGAGGCCTCGCTTTTACCCTTGTAGTAATTCTCAACATTCTTGTTGTACCAGAACTCTAATCCCGGATTTGCAATTGCATCAGCTGCCGTTCCATAACTTTGAAGTAACCTCTTTACAAGAAAGTCCTTATCAACTACATAAGCGAGAGCCTTGCGGAACACCTTGTCTTTGAGTGGTTTTTCTCTCAGGTTGAAGCCGGCATACTTCACATCATGATAGTAGGGCTTTGTGCTGACGGTCAGATGTTTGACTTTTTCCAGCTCCGGAATAAAGGCTGCATCCAGTCCGTGCCAGATCGTATCTATCTCTCCGCCCTTCAGGGCCAGGACTGCCGACGCCACATTACCGTAAAATTTGAACAGAATCCGATCCACAAAAGGACCATAGGTTACTGATCCTCCATCTCCGGTAGACACTGTTTGTCCTTTGAGAAACCAGTCATCATTTTTTTCAAGGAGAATATATTGCCCCTGCTTTTCTTCCACAAATTTGAAAGGCCCGGTGCCCATGGGATTTTTGATCGCATAGTTGAAGATGTATTTTTGAGGGGCTTCATTCTTTCTGGCTTCAGCAACAATCTTTGACCATTTGGCCTTCTGAAGAATGAGAGTCATAAAGGTTCTATAATAAAGAAGCGCCGTCTTTTCCTTGACATGAAATTTTAAGGTGTATGGATCAACTACTTCCACTTTTTCCAGCATATCGATTGTATTGTAATAATTAGCTGCTTCGAATTCTCCGAAAAAATCCAGGGTGAACTTGACATCCTCTGCAGTGAATTCCAAACCATCATGCCACTTGATTCCTTTTTTTAACTTGACAACAACGGTCTTATCATCAAGCCATTGGGGCATTGATTCAGCCATATGGGGTGTCCATTTTAATGATTTTGGGGAATATGCATAGAGACCGCTGGGGTCTATGTAGCCTCCGCTATAGATCATCTTAATGATATGCCAGTTCAGTTCGCTCTCAGCGCTCAAAGGATTGAGAGTTTGCGCCTCTCCGACCAATCCGATTTTTACGGTACTCTCTTTGGCCATGGTCGAAGAGGGGATAACAAGGGCCGTTACCATGCCAAGACACAACAGCATTGTTACGACAACAATAGTCCTCATTTTTTTTGTCTCCATAATTTTCTCCTTTTCAATAAAATGTTTATGGTCCCTTTTAACACCAACTTTCTCCTTTTAGTATTAACCTGGCCTATCCAGGCTGCACCAATCAATCGCCATTGCTGCATATACCTTTGCGCGTGTTACCGTGTTGCAGCAGCCCTATAAATGCTCATTGCATCGTCTTTAGTTATTTTTCGTGGATTAGACGGAAGAAGGCGCTGGGACACTTGAAATGCTTCGGTTGCCAGATCATCCACTTCACTAGACTGAATGCCGTGTTCTGCGAGATATGGAGAAACTCCAACGGATTCCATTAAATTAATAATTCCTTTAACCGCCTTTTGACTGGCTGCCACAGAATCCAAATTGTCCACATCCTCTCCAATGAACCGGGCAATCATAGCGTATGTATCCTCGTTACCTACGCGGTTAAAATCCACAACCCACGGGGCCATGATGGCTACAGAGCGGCCATGGGGAATATGTTTTACCGTATCCAGCGGATAAGCCAGCCCGTGGATAGCTCCCAGGCCACCGTTGCTGATGGCAAGGCCTCCGAGGGTGGCAGCCAGCGACATGCCTGACCGCGCTTTAAGATCTTTTCCATCTTTTACAGCTATGGGAAGGTGCTTTGTAACCAGTTCAATGCATTCTCGTGCATAGGCCTGAGCAACATGGTTTGTTGATCGCGCTGTGTATGCCTCGATTCCATGGATCAGAGCGTCAAGACCCGTGTCAGCAGTGAGACTGGCCGGCATCCCAATGGTCAGGTCCGGGTCGACAATTACAACCTGGGGGATTACGTGCCGGTCCCAGATGGCCTTCTTCGTCTTGCTCTCCGGGTCATCCACTACAATGGCCTGGGTTGTTTCAGACCCTGTTCCAGAAGTTGTAGGAATCAGACAGAGAGGGACACCCGGTTTTTGTATCATACCCCGGCCAAGGAGAGGTTTAATCCGGCTTCCATTGGCCGGGAGAACAGCAGCGGCCTTTGCAACGTCCATGGGACTCCCGCCTCCAAGTCCGATGATCAGGGCGTAATCGTCTGATTCAACAACCTGGCCGCATGCCTCCATTATGGAAATGTCCGGATTTGGCAGAACACGATCAAATATATGAAAGTCATTAATATTTTTCCCCGTTGCCTTGATTACTTGATCCAGAATTCCGGCTTGACAAATTCCTTTATCCGTCACAATAAGAACCCTGCCGGTTCCATAGGAGGCAATGATCTCTTTGAGAGATGTCAAACTCCCTGAGCCCATCTCTATTTGTGGAGGAGTTAGTATAGTATACATATTAGAACCTCTCTTCATAAGTAGTGTTTGAACAAAAACTCACCCATCTACTGCGTTGCTGCAAAATCCTGCCAAATTATAAATCGGGCCTCATGTACAGTAGTACACTCCGGTTTCAAGATTTTTTTGCGCCTTGTATATGGGCAACTTTGTGAGCATTGCTCCTCTACGAGCCGCCCAAACACGGGATTTTCGGTCAAGCACTAAGTATGAGGTATTAATAAAAATTGTCCTTGAGCTGGTTTTCATGAAACCAGACTGGCAAGTGACAGCTCAACAAGCTTCTCAGGTTTTGGATGACCGTTTTCATCCCAGGAACGAGCAGCAAAATAGTTCTTCTTTGCCTTTTCATAATGCTTCACATCTAATGGTGGTGTTGTTCCCATAGTGTCCTCTATCGGCTCTGTAAATATCCGTTTGGGCAGAGCAATTTCTTGGATGCCCTCTCTAATATTGTAAAGCCGTTCTAAGTTGTAAATACGTTCACCGATATGAAATAAATCAGGGGTATCAAATGTAAATCCTGTTAATGCCTTAAGCAGCTTCGTTACGACATCAGGCGTAAACTGTCCGTTTCTCTGGCCAAATTTACACATTACCAGTGAATCCACCAGGGCCATAAGATCTTCCTTTTTTGTCAGGATTCCCATATGATCGGCAAAATCTTGATCTTTGAATTCATCACTGAAAATCTCATTTGCGTAATAGCAGGCCCTGAGATGATCTGCACCGCGATTTGAGGAGCTAAGAGAAAATCCAGTTGCAGGTATCCGTCGAGGCTCGTATCCGGGAAGCTCCTGACCTAAACAGTGCATGACCCTTTCTTCTGCCTTTGGACCAATCTTTTTGCCTGCAATTAGACTTCCTTCAGCTAACAGGTCTCCGAATCCCTGGCGATGGGCAATCCGGGTGATCATCTCTACCATGGCTTCTGCATTGCCAAAGGTAAGTGTCAAACCATCCGTGTCTTTTTCATTTATCAGGCCCATTTCAAAAAGATCCATGGCAAAGGCAATGGTTACTCCGGCAGAAATGAGATCTATTCCCATAAGATTGACCATGTGGCTGGCCTTGATTATAGCTTCCAGGTTACTATTGCCGCACAGGGAACCAAAGGCCATCATGGTTTCGTATTCAGGACCCTCCGTCTCTTCCACGGCAAAAGGTCCTGATTTGACAGTATGGATGTTGGCGCACTTCAAAGGGCAGTTAAAACAGCCCTGATCCCGCACAAAATAATTTTTCTTGAGCGCCTCGGCATTAATCTTTTCCCAATCATCGTAATAGCCTTTTCTAAAGTGATAACTCGGGAGGGAACCCTTTTTGTTAAAGACGTCAAAAGCCGCTCCAGTACCATACCTGGCAAAATGTTTACCCACTTCCAGGGAAGCCTTAGCCCCTTTGCGCGAAAGGGCCATGAAGTGATCCCGGTTGGCAATATTGATCTTTTCCTTACCTTTTGCCACCACTGCTTTAAGTTTTTTTGAGCCCATGACAGCGCCTGCACCTCCGCGACCAATAGCACGGAAGGTATCGTTCATGATACATCCAAATTTGATCAGGTTTTCACCCCCCGGGCCGATAACAGCAGAACTCACCCTGCCGTGTTTTTCTTCTATCATTAACTCTGTCTTCTGAACATCCTTGCCCCACAGAGGTGATGCATCACATATTTCAACCTTTCCTCCATCAATCAGCAGGTAAACAGACTTTTCCGACTGGCCCACAATCATCAGTCCGTCCAACCCGGCTCGTTTCAGGGCAGGACCAAAGGCGCCACCCGAATGACCGCTTGCCGCAGTTCCTGTCAATGGTGATCGTGTTGTTACATTGTAGAAGGCGGAAAAAACGCCAGTGCCTGTGTAAGGACCGGTCATGAAAATTAAAGGGTTTTCCGGGGCAAGAGGATCGACACCTTTAGGCGCATACTCCCATAGAAGACGAATGCCCATGCCCCTTCCACCCAGATAATGCATTTTCCATTCTTTATTGATTGGCAGTTCGGATATCACACCAGAGGTTAGGTCTATCTTCAAGAATTTGTCCATATAACCGTGTGCCATGTTAATCCTCCCCCTCTATATTCATTATGTTTTTTTAGTCTGTAATGTGTGGTAGCCGAATTTTTCCCGGGCTTTTTTAAGACTCAGGCCTTTTTGCACAGCCTTGACAATAAAATTTTCTGCTTCTTCTATGGCCCGGGCGATTTCAAGGACTTTTAATGCCATTTCCCGGGGAACTACCACCACTCCGCTGTCATCTCCAATAATGATATCTCCCGGTTTAACCTGAGTCTTTCCTATAGAGACCATTACCTGTGTTGCCTCTACCATGACCCTCTCCTTACCTGTCATCATAAATCTTCCACAAGAGAAGACAGGATATTTTTCTTTAAGGATAGTGGGAATATCACGGCATACACCGTCTATGACGGTTCCGGCAATACCTTTCATCTTGGCCGTTATCGTTAAGATATCACCCCATACTGTGCAGTCGGTTCTCCCTTTATTATCAAGAACCACCACATCTCCAGGCAGGACATCATCAATGTAGTCTCCCACAGTCCCTCTCACAGCGCCTACAGGCACATATCGGATTGTATAGGCTGTCCCTGCCATCTTCACCCCTGAAACAACAGGCATGATGCCGTGACATCCTCCCGGGATACCTAATTTATCAAGGGCATCAGAGATTGTGGGTGTGGAAAATGATTCAAACTCCTTTATTAATTTTAGATCAGGCCTTTTGAATTCCATATCATCTGCTCCTTGTTGTTTGTTCCATATCATTTAGTCCATATTCTTTAACATCTGCTCATAATTATATTTCTTATCAACCTCCAGAATATCAAGACCTGAGAGGATATCTTTTTTCATGAGTTCTTCTTTTTCCATAATCTTTTCTGCCTCGGATAAAACATCATCCAGTCTTTCCGGCGGGATGACTACAACTCCGTTGATATCCCCTACCAGTATATCACCGGGTCTGACCTGAACATCACCTAAGCGGATCAGGCAGTTAAAATCTTCCTGCATGACCCGTCCTCTTGCAGTTATAGGGACAACTCCACGGGAAAAAACAGGAAAATCCATTTGAGCACACATGTCCACATCTCTGGCGGCACCATCAATTATGACTCCTGAGACCCCTTTCATTTTAGCGGCACATGTGAGAATTTCGCCCCAGCAATTGTTTTGTGTGTCACCATGATTATCAATAACAATCAGATCTCCCTTATGTGCAGATGCAATGGCCTCAATTCCAAGATGGTGCTTAGATTTTGTCATTCCTGCTGCTGTAATTTTTATGGTTACAGCCAAACCAACTATCTTGGGCAAACCAAACACGGGCCTGATACCAATCACAGCACCCCGGATGCCAATCTTGTCAAGGGCATCAGAAAGATTTGTGGTAGATAATTTTTCAAGACGTTTCCGGTATTTTTGATCGAATATTTCTCGTTCCACTGTTTTTTTCCTTTTAATTATTATTCCTTTAATCCTTCCCGCTCCAATAACTTTAAAAAATCATACAGCTCAAGCGTTGTCTTACCCTGTCTGAGTTGAGAAACAATTTTTTTTTCTTTTACCTCCCGTTCTCTTGCCTTTTCTATCACTGCTGAAACATCTTGCCTGGCAACTATGACAACTCCGTCCGAATCCCCCACTATTACATCTCCGGGTTGCACCATTACACCTTCAAAGATGATGGGATGATTAATTGAGCCAAGACAGGTTTTTGTTGTCCCTTTGATGGAAATACCTTTAGAAAAGATCGGAAAATCCATTTGAGCAATTTCATCTGTATCTCGCACGGCACCATCCGTCACAAGCCCTGCTATCCCTCTTTGTAAAGCGGCCTCTGTCATTATCCCTCCCCAGAATCCAGCTTCAACAAATGAGGATGTATCCACCAGCAACACATCTCCGGGCTGTGCAACATAAATGGCCTTATGCACAATAAGATTATCCCCCGGGTGAGTCTTAATCGGGATTATGGTACCGCAAAGTTTCATGCCTGTTCTAATGGGTTTGATGTTATGGGACACTGCACCTTTGCCCCCATAAGCCTCATGGATTGTTGCAGTGGAAAGAGCCTTCATTGATTTAACAAGGTCTTTTGAAACTCTTTCTATGTCATGAATAACGTGTTTTAAAATTTCCATTACTCGCTACCCCTTCTTTATTGTTTTTTGAATAGAACATGAATAGTCAATAATTTTCATTGTCCCATTTTCATTGTCCCGGTTTCATTATCACTGGTCAGTCAACCAATTCAATACCCAGCCTTTTGGCAGCAATAATGGCCTGTTTTAATGATGGTTCAGCATCAACAATTGCTACTCGACCACCCCCGCGGTTCTTTGCATCTACGTAAGCACTCGTTTCAGTTGCCTCTATCCGGATACGTTGTACCTGAGGAATATTTACCTTATTGATCTTGACTTCTATGTTTTTGATTTCAGGTAGTTCAAAAATCTTATGATACAATTGGGCATCATCTGTTTTTGCCCCGTATATTGCACCCATAAGAATTGCCGGTATATTAATAGCCCTTCGTGAAAAAAGATCCACCGTAAGATCAATCTCAATTTTTTTTATTTCACCTTTTAGCATTGCGTGGCAGATACGGGCCATATTGGTCGGAGATCCTACTGCAATGCTGCTTCCCCCCACTACAACATCACCAAAAACATTTGTTAAAGGTCGAGAAGAAGCTATCAAGTTTCTAATCTCTTCGCGTGCCTGCTTCTTGATTCTATTTGCCTTGTTTTTTTCCGAATTTCGAATATCTTCATCCACAAAGAGTTCAACTTGATTATTCTTTTGAAAATATGGTTCCAGGTATTCAAGATTAATAGCGGTAATTACGGGGGCTGCTTCCACATGGATCCTTGCTGCCATGGCAATCATTACGTCCACATCTATATCAACAGGCAAGGATGTCTTTAAAATCAAATTGGCTGCCTGATTACCGATCAAAATAGCACCGCTGATATGGGTTGCACATAAGCCTGCAGCCATAACCCGAGGCGTACAGGGGACAGCAATCGTGGGCGATATTGCCAGAACAACAGCTTTTGAAACCTGTCTGGCAGTTCCACCTCTTAGATCGGTTAATGCTGCAGCCGCAGCTGCCGCGCCTGCCCCAAAACCTTCCATGTTACACCCGGTAGTCTGTTTACCTGCCCTGAAAATGCTCCCTACCTTAAGTGTGAGCGCTGCAGCAAGAGCAATTTTTTCTTGTGAATAACCTTCTTCCTTGAGTGCCCTTATCAGGCCCGTGTATGGGCATGAGTCTCCTGTCCCTGCACAGGGCTGAAGACCGATCTCATGATTTCCCACCTCCGTGGCCAGGGTATAGATTAAGGCTTTATTGATCAGTGAATCATTGATCAAAACCTTGTCGTCACCATACTTAGCCAAGTCAGAACCAACAGTGCCAAGAATAAAACTTCTTCCCTTTGTCAGACCTATTTCAAGTGCCTTCAAATTATGATCAAATTCCCCCATAACATCAGAAAGGATTTCCTCATAGGATTTCCCCTCTTTGACCATGGCCTCAGCCACGACCACATGGCTCAGCAAAAAGTCCTCTTCCTCTGCAATCTCGATCAGTTCTCCAAGAGTGAGTATCCTTTTGGAAAGTTCTTTTTCTAATCGTTCAATAACTTTACTTAAATTAATCATTTTTGTTCCTGTTCAAAAAATGCCTTCATTTCTCCATTTTTTCCCTTGTTTATCCCTTTTTTAATAAATGAAGGCTTTGTTAATTTTGGGTCTATATCCGGGAAATCCT
Organism: Pseudomonadota bacterium; assembly: GCA_018812385.1. GTDB lineage: Bacteria > Desulfobacterota > Desulfobacteria > Desulfobacterales > Desulfobacteraceae > Desulfobacula. Next base: position 22 of record JAHJDU010000156.1, on the reverse strand, counting down.
CGCGATAATGAACACCGCGGCT
>JAHJDU010000155.1 GCA_018812385.1 Pseudomonadota bacterium | reverse complement strand
GGTTGCAGAAGTTGGCAGACAACCCTGGATCGTGTATGGTGTTCTGAAAACCTCGGAAGCTGTCTCCCCGATTGCAGGAGCCCAGGTTCTGTTTTCCCTTATTGGCTTTATCGTGGTTTATAGCCTTTTAGGTGCCATAGGCTTTTATCTCATGACCAAATACGCCAAACAAGGCCCGGAAACTGTGGCAGTAACTAATTAAAACTATTACAGGAGCTTAATATGCTACTTCAATCTACCTGGTTTTTCCTGTGGGGACTCTTATGGGCTATATTTTTTATGACAGACGGGTTTGATTTTGGAGTCGGAACCCTTTACCCCTTTATTGGAAAATCAGAACATGACAAGAGAGTCATGATAAATTCCATAGGTCCTTTATGGGATGGGAATGAAGTCTGGCTGATCACAGCAGGCGGTGTAACCTTTGCCGCCTTTCCACAGGTATATGGCACCATGTTTTCTTCCCTTTACACCCCTTTAATGCTGATTTTATTTGCACTAATTTTCAGGGGTGTTGCCTTTGAATTCAGAGGAAAAATTGAAAGCAAGGCCTGGAAAAAGCTCTGGGATACATTTATTTTCCTTGGCAGTTTTTTACCTGCCTTTCTTTTTGGTGTTGCATTTGCAAACATTTTTCAAGGGATACCCTTTGACGGCGATGGCATTTACCACGGCAATACACTAAAACTGCTCAACCCTTATGGATTGCTGGGAGGCATTTTGTTTGTCCTCTTATTTTTACAACATGGCGCAAACTGGCTCAACATCAAAACCAGAGGAGAGCTTCAACAAAGAACAATTGCTGTTTCTAAAAAAATATGGCTCATCCTTTTACCTGTTGCCGTGATTTTTCTGATTGCAAGCTATTTTGCAACAGATCTTTATGCCAATTATTTTAAATACCCTTTTCTTTTCCTGATTATCCTTGTGACTATAATTGCCCTGTTTGCCATCAGGTTCTTCATTGCAGAACAAAGTTTTTTTAAAGCCTGGTTTGCTTCTGCATTGACCATTGTTGGTGCGACATTCTTTGGCATAGCCGGACTTTTTCCTGCACTCTATCCTTCCAGCATGGATAAAAGTTTTTCATTAACGGCATTTAACGCATCATCAAGCCCCTTAACTTTAAAAATCATGCTGGGTGTTGTACTGGTATTTATCCCTTTTGTCATTGGCTACCAGGCATGGGCTTATAATTTTTTTAAAGACCCTGTAACCCAGGAAGATCTTGATATGGATGAAGCATATTGATAATATGCTTGAAAATAATAGACAGGCTTGGCTTATTGATTTATTAATAGATAAGCCAAGCCCCACACAACGCAACAATAAATAAAAGGAGATTTAAAAATGGACAAATACGTATGCAAACTTTGTGGTTATGTGTATGACCCGGCAGATGGTGACCCAGACAATGGCATTGACCCTGGAACAAGTTTTGAAGATCTTCCAGATGACTGGTGCTGCCCGATCTGCGGTGCTGAAAAAGACGAGTTTGAAATAGAATAAATGATTGTAACAGCCGGGCAGCCCGATTTATGCTGCCCGGCTATACTCTCAAGAATCAGCCAGATCAAATGCCAGGATATCTGAAATATTTAATTCCAACATTTTTATACTTGCCAATGCCCTTTTTGAATTTTTTTCCAGGGCGGGAAATTGTTTTGCTTCTGCTTCAAGTTCAAGCAATAATTGTTTTATTTTAAGGATTTTATCATTAACCCCTTTCAAGTTGGAAAAATTTTTCATGGTCTTTCTTCCTTTTCATTGAAATTTTTTTTACGCAAATCCTTAAACCGCTTTGCCTTTACTTCATATCGTGGCAGGCTGCCATAATCATAAAATTCAATCAGGTACCCCAGGTTTGTTTTCAGCCGGAGCTGATCTTTTAATATATTTTCAATGCTCAGTCTTGTCACTCCGGGCAAAAGCTCGACTTTAAGCTTTATTCTGTCAACATCTCCCTGTTTATCCACAATAATCTCAAACTCATTGCCAAGTCCGTCAATGGATCTGACCACTTCTTCTATGGCAGCAGGAGAAAGAAGCACCCCTTTCACCTTTGTAATATCATCTGAGCGACCAATGACACCGCCTTTGATCAATCTAAAGGACCGGCCGCATGAGCAGGGTTCTGGGTCCCATTCAATCACATCTTTGGAATCAAATCTGATGCAGGGCTGTGCCATCCTGTCCAGGGCTGTGATGATCATTTTTCCTTTTCGGCCCGCCTCTTCTATTATCTCACCCGTATTAAGATCTTCTATTTCCACAAGAAACATGGCTTCATTGACATGCATTCCGCAAGGCTGCTTTGAACACTCATATGACCATGCCCCGATTTCCGTTGCACCGGAGTGGTCATATACTTTGGCGCCCCAGGCATCTTCCATTCTTTTTTTCGTGCTTGGGATACCAGCCCCGGGCTCTCCTGCACAGGTAATCTTATTAATGGAAAGCAAACTTGGATCTATTCCCATCTTGTTCTTTGCCACATCTGCCATTCTCAGGATATATGTAGGTGTGGCCATCATGGCTGTTGCATTTAATTCTTTTATTTTTAATATCCGGGACTGGGTGTCAAGAACTCCTCCTGGAACCACTTCGCAGCCCAATTTTTCCGCTGCATAATGACCTGCCCAGAATGCCACAAAAATATTATATCCAAAAGGAATAAATACCCGGTCTCTGGGACGATATCCCTGAGCCCATAAAATAAAAGACCAGCATTCTGACCACCACTCCCAGTCCTGCCAGGTATCAGGCTGATAAACAGGCTGGCCTGTTGTACCACTGGTCTGCCTGAAGGTTGACACCTCTTCCAAGGGCACACACAAGGCATCTCCATATGGAAAGGGATCTTTATTCTGAATCCCTCTCATCATGGATTTTTCAACCTTTGGAATCTTTTTAATATCATCAAAGGAACAAATATCATCCGGGGTTAACCCTGCCGTATCATAGAGTGCCCTGTGAAATTTTGAACGGGTATAGGCCCAGTTTAATATCCGCTTAAATTTTTTAAACTGCAGAATTTTAAGTTTTTCCCGGGGCATTGTTTCCAAAACCGGGTTCCAGTATTCTTGGGGATTCATCAATTCATCCTTTTCTTTTCCTTACTGTTTTTTAAAACTAAACAACCACCGGCTTTAAGCCGGTGGGTTTAAATTCGCGGACTGAAAGTCCAGCAATACCGGCATAGGCCGGTTGATTCATTCAATATCAAATTTATCATCTGGGTCTTTCTC
>JAHJDU010000154.1 GCA_018812385.1 Pseudomonadota bacterium | reverse complement strand
TTTCCAACGGTACTCTTGCCAACGGCAGGCATTCCTATCAATACTATGTTTTTTTTAGTTTTCATCGAGTTTTTTTGATATTTTGCAATAAAATTTAAAGCCCCAAATACTATCCTTTTTTTATTAATGCAAGAAAAACCGTCTGATAAGGAACTCAAGGAGATGTAAGAAGTCAATATTTTTAATACTTTTCTTGACAAAAAACACCCTCCTATCTTAAAATCAAACGCAAATTATAGAATATAGGAGAAATACATTGAAAAAGAAACTCTCGCGTTTTGATCTGCAAAAAATGAAAGATGATGGTCAAAAAGCCGTGTGGATCACGGCCTACGACTACGTCACTGCCCAGCTGGCTGAAGAGACGGGCATGGACATGCTCCTGGTTGGAGACAGTCTCGGGATGGCAGTCTACGGCTATTCAGGCACAGTTCCCGTCACCATGGATCAGTGTATATACCACACTGAAGCCGTGCGCCGCGCTGCACCAAATACTTTTATCATCGGTGACATGCCATTTGGTTCTTATCAGACGGGTGTCTCAGAAGCGTGTAAAAATGCTGTCCGATTTCATAAAGAGGCTGGTGTGGACTGCATTAAGCTGGAGGGTGGAATCCGCGTAGCACAGGTCATTCAAGCCATCAGCGATGGCGGAATGCTGGTAATGGGACATGTGGGACTCACACCCCAGAGCGCAGGTGCTCAGGGCGGATTTCGTGCCCAGGGACGAACGGCAGACAGTGCCAAAGCTATCATAGATGACGCCAAGGCCGTATATGAATCCGGCGCCTTTGCTCTTCTCGTGGAGGGGGTACCTCCAGAGGTAACCCGGTTAATTTGTGAAGCCCTGCCCATCCCTGTTTATGGCATTGGTGCTGGAGATTGTGACGGTCAGGTTATGATCTGTTCTGACATCCTCGGCCTTTTCCAGGCGTTCACACCAAAGTTCGTCAAACGCTATGGCAACATTGCTGATGAGTATCGCAGAGTTTTCTCCGCTTATATCGATGACGTAAGAAACGGGGAGTTCCCCGGAGAAGAGCACGTCTACCGCATGATAGATGGTGAAGCAGCCAAACTCTCAGTTAAGTGATCGAACTTAAAGAGCGATAATAAAGGAAGATCATCATGACGGACAGACATTTTGAACTAAAAATCGGAAAAGGGACAACAGCCTTTTCCATCCCGGCGGAACAGCTTCTCTATGAACTGGTGGGAAAAAACCTTACACCACCAGCGGATTTGGCCACGGCCTATCGATATGCTCTGGACCATCCCATTGACAGCCCTCCCTTAAGTGAAATTGTTAATACAGGCGAAACTATTGCTATTGCAGTCAGTGACATCACCCGGGTCTGGCAGTATAATGAATTGACATTGCCAATCCTTATCGACTATCTGAATGAAGCAGGTATTGCTGATAAGGATATAACGGTGATCATTGCCGTTGGAGCTCATCGTCAGAACACGGCCGAAGAGTTGGCAGAGTTATGTACTGAAGCAATCTGCAAGCGTGTACGTGTGATCAATCACAATGCCTGGGACACAGACAACATGGTTTATTACGGTAAAACCAGCCGGGGAACTGAAGTGTCTTTCAATCGCATAGTGGCCGAGGCTGACCGGGTCATTTTGACGGGAGGAGTCATCTACCATTACATGGTGGGTTATGGCGGCGGGCGAAAAAGTATTATGCCTGGTGTGTCATCCCTTAAGACCATCCAGCAAAGCCACATGTGGGCCATGGAAAAGAGTCTCGGAGATGGCTCAAACCCATTGGCCGCCAATATGAAAACTGTTGGGAATCCAGCCCATGAAGATATGATGGAAGTGGCGGCATTTCTCAAACCTGACTTCATCATCAATGTAGTTCCCAATCTGGATGGCGACATTACGGGTATCTTTACCGGCAATTGGATCTCGGCATGGCAGCAGGCTACAAAACTGGTTGACGAGATATTCGGTGTAACGATTCAAGAGCAGGCCGACATCGTTATTGCTTCTGCCGGCGGCTACCCTAAAGACATCAACCTCTACCAGTCCCAAAAGACCATTGACAATGCAGTCTACGCCATGAAACCTGGCGGCATTGCCATCATCCTGGCAGAGTGTCCGGATATTAAGGAACCAAGTGAGTTTTTCGACTGGTTCCATTATCCCACTGCGTTTGATATGGAAAAAGCTGTACGGGAAAATTTTCTCATCTCAGGATGGGTCGCGGTTCGGCAATTAGAGTATGCCAATTTAGGACACATTATCCTGGTTACCCAGGAAAAGAACATCGAATTAGCCCAAAATGCCGGTGTTCAAGGAGTAGCCACTATGGAGGAGGCCCTGGCAATAGCATATGAGAAGTGTAGTAATAATTCCCCAAAAATTACGATTATGCCACAAGGTGCTAATACATTTCCGATCCTTAAGACCTAAAAGAGATGGATCGGGAAAGTATTGGCTAACACACATATTTAACTTTTTAAACCAAGGAGACAGCAAGTTGGGCCCATCAGATCGATACGATCGACCGGGTTTTGAAAAATGTGTGCAGGCCCAATTGAAATCAAAGGACAAAAGATGATTAAAGTTGGAAAGAAAAATTTAATAACAGATGTTCCGGGAATAAAAGTCGGGAACTCTTACGATGAAACGATTAGAACGGGTGTGACAGTGATTATACCTGATGAACCTGCCATTGCCTCGGCAGATATTCGAGGCGGGGGACCGGGAACCCGTGAGACTGATGCCCTGAACCCGGATTGTCTGGTGGATGTTGTTCATGGGATTGTCTTAAGCGGGGGGTCTGCCTTTGGATTGGATGCTGCCGGCGGTGTAATGGCAAACTTAAGGATGCAAAAAATCGGCTTTAATCTGGGTGATGCCATTATTCCCATTGTTCCTTCTGCTATTTTGTTTGATCTGTTAAACGGTGGAGATAAAGACTGGGGAATCAAATCCCCCTATTTTGATCTTGGGTTTGCGGCAGCCCAAACCATCAGCAAAAATTTTGATCTGGGAAATGTAGGCGCCGGCTATGGTGCAATTGCCGGCGGGTTAAAAGGGGGGCTGGGGAGTGCCTCTTTTGTTTTTTTTGACGGAGAATCAGAGATAAGTGTTGGAGCGATTGCAGCAGTGAATTCCATGGGATCTCTTACAATGCCTGGCAGTCCCACCATGTGGGCGTTTCCCTATGAGCAGAATGATGAACTGGGAAAACAGCCCATGCCTGAAAAAAATGCCAGGATAGACCTGGACTTTTTTTTTGAGTTGCCCCTGGGTAAAAATACAACCCTGGTGACGGTCGCAACGGATGCAGTGTTGACCAAACCCCAGGCCAGACGGGTTGCCATAATGGCCCAGGATGGTTTGGCCCGGGCAATCAGACCGGTTCATTCGCCTTTTGACGGTGACAGTGTTTTTGTTTTATCAACGGGTAAGCGTGAACTTTTAGATCCTGTGGTGGGTGTATCCAAATTGGGTATGCTGGCTGCAGATTGTGTGGCCCGGGCAATTGCCCGGGGGGTTTACCAGGCAGAAAGTCTGGGTGATATAGACAGCTACCGTGACCGCTACGGCAGATAAAATGTGATTAATAATAAAGGAGGCAACATGAGTAAAATCAAAACTATTGTTACATTAATCGTTCTATCACTGGGGATAGCCATAAATGCGTCATCCGTTATGGCCGCAAAAGACAGCTTGAATCTGGGAATGGTATTGGAACCGCCCCACCTTGATCCGACCGCAGGAGCTGCGGCAGCAATTGATGAGGTTGTATATGCCAATATTTTTGAAGGGCTGACCCGGATCGACAAAAACGGTGTTGTAAAACCAGCTCTGGCCAGCAGCTGGACTGTCTCAGAAGATAAAAAAACCTACACCTTTAATTTGCGAAAAGGCGTATCCTTCCATGACGGAGCCTCATTTGAAGCAGATGATGTGGTTTTTTCCCTGAACAGAGCCAGGGCCGAAGATAGCGTGAACGCTCAAAAGGCATTGTTCAAACCCATTGAATCCGCTACCAGCAAAGATCCCCATACTGTGGTGGTAACATTGACTCAACCCACGGGTGGCTTTTTGTTCAACATGGGCTGGGGGGATGCCATCATCGTGGAT
>JAHJDU010000153.1 GCA_018812385.1 Pseudomonadota bacterium | reverse complement strand
TCATAATGATAAAAAGACTTTATCCCCTTGTGTTCCTTCCATTGGGTTGTTAATGCCGGTTTTATAAAGAAGGCCCGGGGTTTCAGTTTTAAAATCTTTTGACAATCATGGACTGAACCATTTTGACATCAAAATCACCAACAACAATCAACGCCATATTATCCGGTCGATACCACTGGTCATAATATGATTTTAACAAATTTCGATCAGCATTTTGAATGACAGAGTCAATCCCGATGGGGAATCTTTGATTAAAAAGAGAATCTGGAAGCTCAAATTCCAGTGATTTTTTAAAGGTCCTGTAGGAGACCGAGTCTCTCTCTCTTTTTTCAGCTAAAATAATTCCCTTTTCACGCTCAACTTCTGACTCCAGAAGAAGTGCCCCCTTTGCATAATCCTGGATTACAACAAAGGCTTCATCCATATGCTTATAATCTGCCTTTGGCAAAGACAGATCATAAACAGTATTAAAAAAAGAAGTGCTGGCATTGGCATCTGCACCAAAATCCATACCAACGGATTGAAAATAGTCGATTAATTCTCCGGGTTTAAAATGTTCTGACCCGTTAAACAGCATATGTTCCAAATAATGGGCAACCCCCTGCTGCGCATCTGTCTCATGCATTGACCCGGCAAAAATATTCAAATGGATGTTAACCTGGTCCTCGGGGGTGGAATTTTCCTTGAGGATATATTGAAATCCATTGGGCAGAACGCCATAAACAATACCAGGATCGGCTTGAACCCCCTGATCAGAAACAATAATCCGATGCTGGGGAGCAGCACATGAAAGTATGAGTAAGAACCATAGGATGGAACTCTTAAAAGCAATGCTTCGGTAATTCATATGGAATCTTAGTTCAAAATTTCAGGATCATAATTGATTTTACTGTGATTTTTCAATTCATTGATCCATGCCTGATAATATTGTGACTGCTTGTTCCAGGTGATTTCATCTTTAATGGTTTTTATATTTTCGATAATTTCAGATTCTTCAGGTAATTTTTTTTCTTTGAATCCGACAACATAATACTTGGACGAAACCTCAATTATTTCAGGATGAATTTTATTATTTTCGTTTAATAAAAAACTGGCCTGGACAAATTCAGGAGAATTTCCCACCTCTTCAACCCTGCTGTTTCTTGTGAATAATTCTGTGGATTTAAGAGTTAACAGGTTATCTTTGGCCAGCTTTTCCAGTGTTTTTTCGTTACTGGTTTTGCTGATAATCAGTTGAGCGTCTTCTTTTGCCTTTTCGATTTGAAGTTTTTGTGTGAGCTCACTTAACACCTTGTCTTTAACAAGATCAAAGGCCTGAAGTGCGGGCTCGAATTTTTTAACGACCTTGATCAAATAATAGGAACCACCAATTTCTTTTACATCACTGATAGCATCCAGGGCAAGGCTGAAAGCAGCCGTTGCAAAGCCTGTATTATCTTCTATTTCAAGGCCTTTACCATTGATGTCAAAGTCTCTGGTTGACACAAGTTTTTTATTGGCAATGAGGGCTACCTGCTCAAAATCATCTCCGTCAATCACTGCATCAAATGCTTCTCCGGCTTTATAATAAGCCAAATTCTGCATTTCCTGCTGTTCTAATTCTTTTTTTATTGTTTCCGATGCCATGGCCATGGTCTGGACAGAAGCATCAAATTTAGCCATAACCTTGATGATGTGCCAGCCAAACATGGTTCTTACTGGTTCGCTGATGTCACCGGCTTTCATGGAAAATGCCTTGTCTGCAAAGGGTTTTACCATGCTTTGCTTTTCAAATTTACCCAGATATCCTCCATTGTCTTTTGTAGGGCCTTCTGAGTATTGTTTGGCAAGCTCTTCAAAATCCTGGCCCTTTTGTGCCATATCAAAAATATCCTGTGCTCTTTTTAGGGCCTCATTAACTTTTTCTTCTTCTGCATCCTGTGCAACTTTAATTAAAATATGTCTGGCTTCAACTTTTTGAGGTATTTTAAATTGTTCCTGATTCTGCTCGTAAAAATCTTTGATCCTGACATCAGTGACCACTATTTTATCTTTGTAATCCTCTGGTGAAAACTTTAAATACACGGCATTAAGTTTGGGTTCAGATTTATACCTGTCTTTATTTTCAGCATAAAAAGATTTAATCTGCTCTTCATCAGGGCGAATATCAGAATAATCACTGGGGTCAAAAATCAGGTAATCCACCGCTGTTTTTGTGTTTTTAAATACATACCAATCCCTTGCTTCAAGGTCTGACACATTAACAGTGCTCAACACCAGATCTTTAACTTTTTGCTGTCGCATTGAATTTAGCTGGTTATATTCAAAAATTTCAGGATTTAAAGAATTCAAACTTAAAACTTTTTTATACTGATCCAGATTAAATATCCCATCTTTTTGAAAAGCTTTAATGGAGAACAGGCTTTCTTGAAGTTCTTTTTCAGAGACTATGATTTCCAGTTTATCTGCCTGGGCTAAAATCAGTTTTCGTTCAATTAATGAATCCAGCGCCTGCTGTTTTACGTTAAGCGCTTTCAAGATATCATCATTTAGATTTTTTCCAAATCTTGCTCGCATCTGATCAACAATGATCTTATATTCCTGCTGAAATTCCTTTATGGTAATGGGTTCATCATTTATGGTGGCAATAGAATCATTTCTCTTTGATCCAAATGACCCCACTCCGAGAAACACAAACACAACGACAATAATCCCAAGAAATATTTTTATGACCCAGTTTCCGGTATTTTCACGCAAGTAACGCAGCATCACTCTCTCCTTAACTCCAGTAAAATATAAAAGTATTTAATTAAACAAAAGTAACATAATATCTTTTCATAAAACCATGTGTCAATCTTTTATTAATTCAAAATCTGATTTTATGGATTAATCGACAATTTTCTGTTGACACAGCAAGCGGAATCTATTATTTAAGGGATGCTTTTACCGTGGGGCTGTAGCTCAGCTGGGAGAGCGTACGGCTGGCAGCCGTAAGGTCAGGGGTTCGATCCCCCTCAGCTCCACCATTCTATGAATAAATTCAGATAGTT
>JAHJDU010000152.1 GCA_018812385.1 Pseudomonadota bacterium | reverse complement strand
TTGATATATCCGATCTTGTGACAAATGCAAGACATCTTAAATCCCGCATAGATGCTGTGGTAATTCCTGACATGGATAATGGTATCATGCACATGAGCGCCCTAGCCGGTGGTGCGATCATCCGACAGCAGGGTCTTGCACCAATGATTCACATTTATGGCCGTGACCGCAACAGGATGGCCATACAGGGAGATATGCTGGCAGCCCATGTTCTTGGAATTCACAATCTTCTGGTGGTGCAGGGTGAACCTATCGCCCAGGGTGACCATAAGAATGCAAAACCCGTTGATGATCTCAATGAGTTGGACTTACTGGCCATGGTAAATTCTCTTTTGAAAGGCACGGATCTTGCCGGTTTTGAATTAAAAGGGAAACCGGAATTTTTCACAGGGTGCCAGGTTCAACCCATCCGGGATGATGGTCATCTTGAAGAAGAGTTGATCGCAGCTAAAGCAAAAGTAGAAGCAGGCGCACAATATATAATGGTTCCGCCAGTTTTTGATATTGACTACTATACTCAAATCCTAAATAAATTCAAATCATTGAATGTACCGGTGATTGCCACGGTTTTTATGTTGAAAAATGTGGGTATGGCCCGTTACATTTCCATTAATGACCCTGGCTCAAAATTATCTGAGACATTGATCAGCCGGATTAGGAAAGCAAAAGACCGGGAAACCGAATGTATCCGTATTGCCGGAGAAATGATCAAAGCGCTCAAAAAAGAGGCTGCGGGGATAAAGATTTCTGCTTCGGGTTGGGAAGACCGTCTTCCGGCAATTCTTGACTGTGCAGGGCTTTAACATAAACTCATCCATTTTTTTATCTGTGTAAACAAAGATTAATGGATATCCACAAATAAAAACAGGTTACAAATGCAAAAGCTTAAAGATATTCAAAATAATAAGTCAAATGGCAGAAGCGTGCTTGTTATCGGTGGTGGTGTCGGAGGAATACGTGCTGCGCTGGATTTGGCTGAATCGTGTCGAAATGTCGTACTCATTGATAAAGCATATTCCATTGGCGGGTTGATGACCCAGCTGGATAGAACTTTTCCAACCAATAATTGTGATTTGTGTACGATATCTCCCCATTTATCCGAAAATACAAGACAGATCCATCTGGACCTGAAACCCATGACCCAACTTGAGGAATTAACAGGTGAGGCCGGCAATTTTATGGCCACACTGGTTACTGAACCAAGGCATATTGATATGGACAAATGCACGGCATGCGGAGAGTGTTATAAACATTTTCCCGAAGCGGTTCGATTTACCCCGGGACTTGATCCCCGGGCGCCAACCTGCATGCGGTACCCCCAGGCAACACCCTATGCCTTTTCCATTGACATGCAAAAAATAACCGATATAAAAGCATTGCAAAATGTCTGCAAGGCAGATGCAATTATTCCCGATGACACTAAAAAGAAAACAATGGTTGAAGTGGCATCTGTTGTGTTAAGCATTGGGGCCGAATTGTTTGATCCTGCGGTATTGGATAATTTTGGCGGGGGACGATTTGATAATGTCGTGACGGGTTTGGAATATGAACGGATCATGTCAGCTTCCGGCCCTTTCCAGGGTGGCCTTGTAAGGGTATCCGATAAAAAACGCCCTAAAAAAGTGGCATGGATTCAATGTGTAGGATCAAGAGGAATTAATAAGGCGGATGTGCCTTATTGTTCCGGGGTTTGCTGTATGTACGCATTGAAAGAAGCCATGGTCACAAAAGAACGCTTTGCCGAAAGCATTGAAGCCACAATTTTCTATATGGATATGCGGACCTATGGCAAGGATTATGAACTCTACTTTAACCGGGCGAAAAACGATTATGGCATCCGGATGATTCGCAGCCGCCCCAATGCTATTTTTGAAGACAGCAAAACCAAAAATCTTGCCATTACCTATGCCCTGTTGGAAGAGGCGCATCAAAAAACCGAAGAATTTGATATGGTTGTGCTCTCAACTGGCTTCAGGGTTCCTGAAACAACCCTGGATCTTGCCGCACGGCTGGGTATTGAATTAAACCACCATAATTTTGTAAAAACAGATCATTTTAATCCGGTAAAGACCTCAAAATCCGGTGTGTATGTCTGCGGTGTGGTTGAAAGTCCGAAAGATATCCCTGAAACAATGGTTCAGGCAAGCGCTGCTGCCAGTATGGCGGCCTCTGATCTTCCTTGTGTGATGGATGTCAGTGAGGCTGAAGACGCATTTATGCCGGAACGGGATGTTTCAGGCCAGGCACCCAGAATCGGTGTTTTTATCTGTGACTGCGGATTGGATATCGGGGGTATAGTCGATGTTGGCAAGATGGTGGCATTTACCGGAACAAAGGCCGATGTTGTTGTGTCCCAGGCAGTTGGATATGGCTGCAGCAGTGATTCCATGAATGTGATTGAAGCATCTATTAAAACAAACAATTTAAACCGGGTTGTAATTGGTGGCTGTTCACCCAGAACACATGAGACCAAATTTCAGGATCTGATGCGCCGGGCGGGATTAAATAAATACCTGGTGGAAATCGTCAATTTAAGAGACCAGAATACCTGGGCCCATATGGGGCAGCCCAAAGAAGCCCTAGACAAAGCGTTTAAACTTCTTAACATCGGCATCAGCGGTGTTAGAAAAAGTCGCCCACTTATGGATCAGACGCTTCCCATGAATCAGAATGCATTGGTTGTGGGTGGCGGGGTCACTGGAATGACGGCCGCACTTCAACTGGCAAATCAGGGAATTAAAGTCTACCTTGTGGAAAGAGCCCCGGTTCTGGGTGGGTTGGCAAAGTCCATCCGAAAAACAATAGAAGGGGATGATGTGGGGCCATTCATGGCTCAATTGATGGATGATGTGTCAGCCCATGAAAATGTTCAGGTATTGACAAGGTCCATCATCGTTGATCATTCCGGGGTTCCTGGACGGTTTCAAACCGGTATCCAGACTGGTCCGAGAATGAACTATATGCAGCTGAATCACGGGGTGACCATCTTTGCTACAGGCGCCCTGGCAAACAGTCCCGATGTCTATGGTCTTGGAACCCATGCCAATATTGGAACCCAGCTTGAACTGGATGCACTAATTGAAGATGAGTCTGAAAAAATAAAGGCCATGAATAATGTGGTCATGATCCAGTGTGTCGGTTCAAGAGAACCGGACAACCCCAATTGTTCAAGAATCTGCTGTCAGGCAGCCATAAAGAACGCCCTGCGCATTAAAACCATTAATCCTGAGGCAAAGATTTATACTTTATACAGGGATATTCGTACCTATGGGTTTTACGAAGATTATTATCAAGAAGCCAGAACCCTGGATGTAAAATTCATAAGGTTTGCCCTGAACAATAAACCCGAGATCCGGGTTGAAAATGACCAGGTGTCTGTTTTTGTGTATGACGTTATCCTTGGCAGAAAAATTCAGATCGAAACAGATTATCTGGCCCTTAGCACCGGGATGATAGCTGATGATGAAACCACGGAAGATCTGGCCATGATGTTTCATCTGCCCAGAACTTTGGATCACTATTTTCTTGAGGATCATGTAAAACTTCGACCCGTTGACATGTCTGTCAGAGGGATTTTCATCGCCGGGACAACGCATTCGCCTAAAACAATCCGGGAGAGTATTACCCAGGCCTATGCAGCAGCAGGGAGGGCACAAACCCTGCTTGCTAAAAAGGAAATTAATCTGGGGGCTGCCATTGCCAAGGTAGACGGCTCTAAATGTGCTGCCTGCCTGATCTGTGTTCGTGCCTGTCCTTTCAGTATTCCCTTTATTAATGAGGACGGCTATTCACAGATTGATCCTGCCAAATGCCAGGGATGTGGAGTTTGTGCTGCAGACTGCCCGGCAAAGGCCATCCAGCTGCTGGCCTACGAAGATGATCAGATTCTGGCTAAACTAGACGGCTTGTTTGGAGGGTTGAACTAATGGAAAATTTTGAACCGGAAATTGTTGCATTCTGCTGTCATTATTGTGCCTATACTGCTGCTGATATGGCGGGCAGCAAAAGGATATCCTATCCTGCAAACGTAAAAATCATCCGGGTGCCATGCACGGGAAAAGTGGATGCTATTCATATTATGAAAGCTTTTGAAAAAGGGGCTGATGGCGTTTATGTGGCAGGATGTCTTGAAGGGGACTGCCATTTTAAAAATGGGAATACCCGGGCCAGGTACAGGGTGGAACACGTCCAAAAGATTCTGGAGGATCTTGGCTGGGGACAAGAACGACTGGCAATGATCAATATGTCGGCAGGAATGGGTGAACGTTTTGCCAGTACCGCGTTTGAATTTACAGAAAAAATTAAAGACCTGGGACCCAGTCCCATTAAAATAACCAATACAGATAAGCATCATAAGGCAATTAGCTGATGATAAAATCTTTGGAGAAGAGAATATGATAACTGCAGAGCAAAAACCATTAAATGAAATTATAGACTATATTTCACCCTATGACCGGATTCTTCTGGTGGGCTGTAATGAATGTGTGACTGTATGTGCAGCCGGTGGAAGAAAAGAGGTCGGCCTTCTGGCATCCGCTATTAACCTGAATTGTTTGAAACAGGGCAGGACGGTTGATATTAAAGAAATTACCCTTGAAAGACAATGTGATCCTGAATATGTGGAAGAACTTGTGTCTGAAATTGACAGGGCAGATGCCATCCTTTCCATGGCATGCGGCTGCGGTGTACAGACCATTGCAGAAAGGTATAAGGAAAAACCAGTGTTTCCTGCCGTAAACACAAAATTTATGGGGGCGTCAGAATCCCAGGGAATCTGGGTGGAAAGGTGCCAGGGGTGCGGTGACTGCCTGCTGGGAATCACGGGTGGCATCTGCCCTGTGGCGAGATGTTCAAAACATCTGCTCAACGGCCCCTGCGGCGGAACCTCCAATGGCATGTGTGAAATAGCACCAGATGTTGATTGTGCCTGGTGTTTGATCTGGGAAAGATTAAAGGCCCTTGGAATGGAAAAACAATATGAAAATATTATGGAAGCAAAAGACTTTCGACCTGCCGGTGGCGGCGGACCCAGAAAAATAGTTAGAAAGGATTTGTCATTATGAAAACTGAAAGCAGACTGGAAAAAGTATTGGCATCTGGAGCCCTTGCCGTGACCTCTGAAGTCGGTCCTCCCCGGGGTGCACTTCCTGAAAAGGTGAGAGAAAAGGCCAGTCTTATAAAAGATCATGTTGATGCTATCAATGTAACAGACAATCAGACCGCCATGGTGAGAATGTCCAGTTGGGCAGCCGGTGTGATTATCAAACAGATGGGGCTTGATCCCATTTTGCAGATGGTCACAAGGGACAGAAATCGCCTGGCCATGCAAAGCGATATTATTGGTGCCTATTCCCTGGGAATTAATACCATGATGTGCCTGTCGGGCGATCATGTGAAATTCGGTGATCATCCCATGGCCAAAGGGGTATTTGATCTGGATTCCATTAAATTGGTTCAGACGGTTAAAAAAATGAGGGATGAAGGCAAATTTCAGGGCGGCGCAGACATTAATACACCACCGAAAATGTTTATCGGTGCTGCAGCAAATCCATTTGCCGATCCGTTTGAACTCAGGGTGATGCGTCTTGCCAAAAAAATAAAAGCAGGTGCGGATTTTATCCAGACCCAGTGCATTTTCAATCTGGATAAGTTTGAAAAATATATGGAAATGATGTGTGACAGAGGTCTTGATGAACAGGTGCATCTCTTAGCAGGAATAACCCCAATGAAATCAGCCGGTATGGCAAGATATATGAAAAACAAAGTACCGGGCATGGATGTCCCTGATGAGGTTATCAACCGCATGGCAGGAGTTTCAAAAGAAGAACAACCCGAAGAAGGTATAAAAAAAGCCATTGAATCCATTGAAAGGTTAAAACAAGTTAAGGGTGTACACGGATTTCATATCATGGCCATTGAATGGGAAGAAAAGGTTCCCCAAATTGTAGAAAAAGCAGGATTATTCCCCAGACCTGTGGTATAGGAATAAAATAAAAAAAGCCCTCAAGACAATAAATAAGGAGTGAAAACAATGAGTGAAAAACAATTAATTTTAGTCGTGGATGATGATCCCGATCTGGTGGAAGCGGTTTCCATGAAATTGGAATCTCTGGAGTATAGAGTTGCCAAGGCATATGACGGTGAAGAAGCCATGGAAAAAATAAAAGAAGAGAAACCTGCTCTGGTTATCCTTGATGTAATGATGCCAAGGAAAAATGGTTGGGAAGTATGTAATGATATTAAAAAGAGTGATAGCCTGAAGGATATTGTTGTAGTCCTCTTGACGGCCGTGGCGGATTCGGTAAAAACAACCAGTTATACCCATCATGATGGTAAAACCACCCTGGCCGACGATTATGTTCCAAAACCCATTGATCTTGATAAATTAATGGAAATTATCGGGGACCATTGTAGATAGTATTTTTTGTCAATAATCTTATTAAATTGAAAAATAAACATTGCGGGAGAGTGTTTTTTATTTTTCCCGCAATGTTTATGATACCAAATGACATAATTCGTCGGATTTTGGGATGATGGAGCGAATAAAAATAAATGGAATCCGTCTGAATAAAAATTATATTCAGGTGACCCAGAAAGATATTGACAGACAGGATACGGCCCCACTTTATCAGACCCTGGAATCCAACAGGATTAATATGGTGTTTATGACCTTGAACACCATGGGCGAAAGATCTTTTATTTCAGGAACCATTGCATCAAAAAATTTCTGGCAGATGGCCAATCAGGATGGATACCGGGAAAATCACAGGAAGGTCAGTATCATATCAATCTATCCTCATAATTACAACTTGCGTCTATTGGGTTATCTTTTGTCGCTTCTGGGAAGACAGAAATTGTCATTCCGGCACATAGCATGTTCAAACGCCATGCTGACTTTTGTTGTAGATCAAGAAAAGTCTGAAGGTTTTCTTGAGATGCTTTCCGCCAGTTTTGATCTGCCTGAATCCCATGTACCCTTTGAGCAGGATGAAAATGATGAACTGACACAATTTTTAAAAAAAAAATATCCTGAAACCCGTGCAACCTATGTTGAAGAGAAAATAAAAACCTATGGTATTACATTGGTACCAGATCTGAATCTTGGCTCTTATCTCTTTTCTTTTGACCATCTGGCCAAAATCAGGCAGGAGATCCCATCCATGGAAAATAAAGAAAATAAGTTTTTTTATACTGCAGCTTATATGAGCTCGCAAGAAAAGATTTGCTTTTTTTTATTGACAGGAAAATCACTGGGAATTGCTGCTCATAAAACTTGTACAGCAGACTTGTTAAGTTTTCACGGACCACATTTTGGTGACAGGCATAGTATTATCAGCAGGGCATTGAATTGTCTTTCCCAAAAATTCATCCCAGTATTGCAGGCAGACTGCACTGGGGCCAGTATTGGGATTATCCTGCCTGAAGGTAAGGGAGAAGAGGCAAAACAGGCGTTGATGGATGTGTTTGAAATTCCATAACTCTATCAATGATGGGTGGTAGCATAAAAGCGGAAATTGTTTTGCAAGCGCAAAGAATAAGTTGAGGATAAAATAGTGTGAAAAAAGATTTGGACATATCAGCAGATGAAATGTATTGGCGTGCCAGGATATTTGATTCCCTGTCATATCCCAGCGTTATTATTTCTCCTGATAAAACCCTGGTGGGTGCCAATAAGAAATTTTATGAAGCATTTAATCTCTCCGTTAAGGAAATTTTTGGGAAAAAATGTTTTAATATGTTTTTATATAAAGATACGCCTTGTCATTCAGATCAGTGTTCCATCTCCAAAGTCATAAAAGATAAAAAGAGTCACAGTTATACGTTAAAACATCATTATCGATGGGAGGAGAGGGTATTTTCTCCAATTTATGATGATAACGGAGATGTGGCTTATATCATTGGCAGTATGAGGGATATTACCCGGACCAAATCTGTTGAAGGTCAGTTGCATGGGGTGCAGGAATTTATCACCCGGGTTATCCATTCCTCTGCAAGTGCAATTGTTGCCGCCGACCGGCAGGGCAATATCAATTTGATGAATTCAGTGGCAAAAGAGTTGTTTGGCGATTATAATGGCGGGGAAGGCAAAATCAAACATACAGAACAATTGTATCCGCCGGGCAAGGCCAAAGAAATCATGAGAATGCTTCGAGATGAAAATATTGGGGGTAAGGGGAAAATTTTGATTCCAAGGACCACCATTGTCAATGCCCATGGAGAAAATATTGAAGTCGAGATGTCCGCTGCCATTATCTACGATGAAAAAGGTAATGAATCAGCCACAATGGCGATTTATAATGATTTGAAAGATAAGATCAAGGTTGAAAAAGAGCTGAAAATGACCCAGAAACAGCTTGCACAATCTGAAAAAATGGCATCGCTTGGCCAGCTGGCGGCCGGGGTTGCCCATGAAATAAATAATCCGCTGACAGGTGTGCTGTTTTATGCCAGCCTTCTTTTAGAGCGGAGTGATATTGACGAGAGCATGAGGCAAGATCTTGGGTATATTCTTGAAGATGCCAACCGGTGTAGGGAAATTGTTAAAAGTCTTCTGGTATACAGTCGAAGTTCAGGTGCAAAAAAAAATATTGTTCAACTCAATGATATAGTTCAACAGAGCCTGGATCTGATCCGGGATCAGCAGAAGTTTAGAAATATAAAGATTAAAAAAGACCTGTCCGATGAAATGATGCTCATTCATGCAGATACAAGTAAACTCAACCAGGTTTTGATTAATCTTGTGATCAATGCTGCAGATGCCATGGATGGAGAGGGAACCATCACTTTGACCACCTATAAGGAAAAATCTATTGGAAAGATTTTTCTGGAAATTAAAGATACGGGAAAAGGCATACCCCATGAAAATTTATCAAAAATTTTTGATCCTTTTTTTACAACAAGGGAAGTGGGGAAAAGTACAGGGCTTGGCCTGAGTATTGTTTACGGCCTTATTGAAGAACATGGAGCGAAAATTTCTGTTAAAAAAACAGGTTCACAAGGAACAACCTTTGTTGTTGAATTTCCCATGTATGTTGCCTCGGAACAAGTGCCGTCTTCGTTTAACCATAACCCTTCAACAATATGATAATTTAAACTGAGAATAGAATAATCATGAATAATAGTAAAGATTCCATAAAAAACAGTGTAAAGGATATTTTTTTCCAGCCAAGGGTTCTGGTGGTGGATGATGAAGTGCGTATTCAGAAGGCCTGTCAACGATTATTGACTGAAGAAGGATGTGATGTTAAAGTGGCTGAAAATGGTATCAAAGGCTTGAAAATGATTAAAGAAAAACATTTTGATATCATTTTGCTGGATTTAATGATGCCGGGGATGTCCGGGCTGGATGTCCTGAAGGATGTTAAATCCCATCATCCTGATACTGTGGTGATCATCATTACCGGGTATGCAACTCTTGAACACTCCATTGAAACAATGAAAAAAGGCGCCTTTGATTTTTTACCAAAACCTTTTTCACCCCAGGAATTAAGGCTTGTTATAAGCAAAGCCATTGAGTTTATTCGGACACTTCAGGATATTACAACGGAAAAATCCAGAATGAGGGTGATGATTAATACCTTGAATAATGGTGTTTTAACAACAGATAACCAGAAACGGATTGCTCTGGCAAATCCGGCATTCTTAAAGATGATCGACTGCAGGAAGACATCTGTTATCGGCCATAATGTGTCTGAATTTATAAAGGATTCCCGGTTGCTGGATATGATAGATCAGGCCATTAACCAGCCTGGGGATACATTTGCAGAAATTACCGATGAGATGACCATGCCATTTTCAAAAGAAAAAGAAGAGATGATCATTGGTATCAGGTGTATTCCTTTCCGGGATCGTCTAAATAGAAACTTAGGCTCGATTACTGTTCTCAACGATATAACTGCTTTAAAAAAGATCGATAAGTTGAAATCGGATTTTGTTTCCATGGTTGCCCATGAAATAAAAAGCCCCTTAAACTCAATTCTCATGCAGCTAAATGTTGTTCTTGACGGGCTGGCAGGTGAATTGACAGAAAAACAAAAAGAGATACTGCAAAAAAGTTCTAATCGAATCAAGTCTTTAACCAAACTTTCAACAGAGCTTCTGGATCTTTCCAAAATTGAATCAGGATTGATTAATCAGGAAAGAGAACAATTAGATCTGGTTGAGCTCATAAAAGGTCAGGTCGCATTCTATCGTGATCAAGCAGATGCCAAATCTATTCATCTGACAATAAAAGAGATCAAAAAAGAGATTTGGATGATGGGAAACCGGATAAACATGGAAGAAGTGGTGTCCAATTTAATATCCAATGCCATCAGGTATAGCCCAAATGGCGGAACAATAACCGCCTGGGCTGATGAAAAGACTGATTGTGCAAAAATTGCAGTCTCAGATACTGGTTTGGGAATTCCGCAAAATGATCTGGAGCATATTTTTGATAAATTTTTTCGTGTGAAGAATGAAAAAACGCGGCATATTAATGGAACAGGTCTTGGGCTTGCGATAGTAAAAAGTATTGTTGAAGCGCACCACGGCACCATTGAAGTTAAAAGCGAAGTGGATAAGGGCACCTGCTTTTCCATCTATTTCCCAAAATCAGAATATAAAATTTAACCCTTTCACCAGTAAAATATATTAATTCAACCATGAATCGGCTTGCCACACGCTTTTAAAGAAACTTCTCCCATGATCTCAGCCAGTGTGGGATGCGCATGAATGGTGTGGGCGATATCTGCTGCACTCAATCCTTTTTGGATGGCAAGGGTTGCTTCGGCAATCAGGTCGGTTGCATGGGCTCCTATCATATGAACCCCCAGAACCTTGTTGGATTCTTTTTCAACGATCATTTTTGCAATTCCTGCCAGCTCATCTATGGCCTGGGCTTTTCCAAGACTTCGAAAATTGACGCTGAATGCTTCCACATCATAGCCTTGTTTCTTTGCTTCTACCTCACTCAATCCAACCGTGCCGATTTCCGGCATGGTAAAGATAGCGCCTGGAATCACATCATAATCCATGATACCTTCATTCCCCATTGCATTTTGGGCAGCAATAATTCCTTCATGGGATGCCACGTGGGCCAGCATCACTTTTTGCGGGCCAAGAATATCACCTATGGCATAAACGCCTTCCACATTAGTTTCCAATTTTTCATTGGCATCAATCCACCCCTGGGGCGTGGTTTTAAGATCGATATTTTCCAATCCTAAGTCAGATGATAGAGCAGATCTGCCAATACAGACAGCCATTTTTTGAGCTTCAATCACATTGGTTTTTAATTTTTTTGGTTTTGGATTATCTGTAAACGGAGATAATTCCAGATGGATGGAAACCAGATCATCTTTTATATCAGATGATTTGACAATGGTATCACAAAAAACAGCAATCTTTCTTTTTTTCATCTCCCTTAACAATAATTTAGAACAGTCTTCGTCCACGGCAGGCAAGGGAAGCAGCCTTGACATGGCCTCAACAATGGTCACCTTTGCCCCTAAAGCTGAAAATATACAGGCAAATTCACAGCCGATCACCCCACCACCTACAATGACAATAGATTCGGGGATTTCATCCAATTGCAGGATGTCATTGGATGACAAGATATGATGGTGGTCAAAGGGAAAAGCGTCAACATTTAAAGGCTTTGTTCCTGTGGCAATGATGAGCTTGTCATAGTCAAGTTCTTTTTTATTGTCATCCTTTGAAATAACCTCTACAACTCCTTTGGATTTTATCATGGCCCTGCCCATTTCCAGGGTAACACCACTGTTTTTCAACAAAGCGGCAATCCCTTGCCTCTGGCTCTCCAGAATCTTATTCTTTTTTCCCATCAAAGATTTCATATCAGGGCTTAC
>JAHJDU010000151.1 GCA_018812385.1 Pseudomonadota bacterium | reverse complement strand
GGATACTTGTTTAGGTTTAGGTGCTGAAAGCTGAATTCTGCCATCACCCGTCTCTTTGTAAAGTTCTACAGATTCTTTGAGGTAGTAAATTTTATCATTGTGGTTCACAAAATGAATAAAACCTCTTCTGATTCTTTTGTGTTTATGCACTGCCTGGCGGCTGCAGTTAAGGATCTGCGCAACTTCTGTAGCAAGAATAAATTCTTCTAATGGTTTTTTTAACAACAACTTATTTTTTCTCAGATCCTCTGCCTTTTCGATAGCCCTTATTGTACCTGGAGAATACAGTTTTTCCCCGCAAATTTCACATTCTTCGTATTCTGTATCCGCTACTATGAAATAGCCAAGTATTTTATCCCATAGTTTAAGGTCGCCTCTTATGGTCACAAATTGCCCGGAACAACTTACACACCGCATATTTTTTGCCCTTTCAATCTTGTTCGTGTACGCTATCGATGATTAGCCGGTCTTCATTAAAATAGAAATGTGTGTACACTTTTTCGCCCATGATGTCATCAGATTTATAGACATCGTATATCGCTGGTATTTCCCCATAATAATCATGAGGAGGTTTGTTTCTCATTGGCATTCGTTTTTCAAAATGTTTCTTTCTCAGCCTTGAAAAAAAAGTTGTTAGATCTTTTTCACGCCATCCAAAGTCATCTTTAATCTGTATCAAAACGCGTGGATAAACATAATAATAACCGTTTTCAATGGCTTCATGTACTTTTTTTATGTCATATTTAGGTTTAATTGTTAAACCTCTCTTTGCCATTATATATCAATATCGGTTGACAGTTGTCAACTCTTTAAACGAGTTCTGAAAATCGATAGAAATTAACTTAGCTCTCCATTCCATAAAAATCAATAGATATTAATACTTAATTGTAAAACAAAAACCCTTGGTTCAAGGGGTCTTACGTCATATTTGGCTATCTTGAGCTGGTAAATATTAAAAATGCACAAAACAATTTTTTTTGTGTAATTGGGACCTTCTGGATCGCAAGATATGGTTATCTCAAAAGCAAACAATCCTTGCATAAACATGATCCGAATTTTGATTGGGAAAATGTTTTGATTTGTATCGGTATCTTAAAGATCCCAAACAGTGGACTATGTCTATAAGTCCGATTATAAAAGCATGTGGATTTTTTTAACCCCCAAAAGTTACAACTATTTGCAACTATCCTCAAACTTTTATTTGAAACAAAGGCAATCTATTTTTCAGTATTTGGCGGATTTGGCAATATTGCCAAATCCGCCAAATGGTCACGAATCGCTCTATTTGTCGAAAATGCCAGGACTGGCATTTTCGACAAATGGTTTGGTCACTATTTTTTTTAATTCCACTTGCGATCACCCTGTATTTCTATTTGTGTTCTTGATAAAATTTGTCGGCAATACTATGGTGCTATCAGTGTTTGATTGAAAACCTGGCGGTTTTTTCATTCGGGCACCATTGATTTAACCTGTAAGGCAGGGCATAAATGGACCATAACGAAATTGACAGGGTGTTCCCTGATCTTGATAAACAGCTTTTTAAAACAATAACAACCAGGGCTGATTCCTTTAAGGAAAGCCTGAAAAAATCCGGTCTGAAGCTTGAGCTGCCCCAGGAGTTAAAATCTGATCTCATAAAAATTTTTCTTTTCAGCGAATTTATTACATCAATCCTTATTAAAAATCCGGATATCCTCGAAACACTTATCGAGTCAAAAGATCTTTTCAAGTCTTATTCAAATCATACATATAAGGCAAAGCTTGAAAAAAAAATTGTCACTGATATGGATGTGGAAAGGGTCAAGGAACTCCTTTTACAGGTAAAGGTGTATGAAACCATCAGGATTGCATGGCGCGACCTGACAGGGAAAGCCTTGCTTGAGGAAACACTTTGCGATCTGTCCAATCTTGCAGATGACATTGTAGATATGGCCACAAAGGTTATCTATGAAGAGCTTTGTAAAAGCTATGGAGTTCCTGTGGACAGCGAGGGAAATTTTCAAGGAATGATAGTGCTGGGCATGGGTAAGTTAGGTGCCGGGGAATTGAATTTTTCTTCAGATATTGATCTTATTTTTGTCTATCCCAGGGCAGGGTATACAAACGGGGAGAATATTATTTCCAATGAAGAGTTTTTCACAAAAGCCTGCCGCAGAGTTTTAAGTTTTTTTTCACCAGGCTCCCAGGCAATTAATTTTTACAGGATCGATACCCGGTTAAGGCCCTATGGTGATGGAGGCCCCCTGGTGATGAGCAGTTCTGTCTTTGAAGAATATTATCAGGCCCAGGGAAGAGAATGGGAAAGATATGCCATGATAAAAGCAAGGCCGATTGCAGGTGACATTGAAGCCGGCCTTAAGCTTTTAAAGGTTTTGAATTCTTTTATTTTCCGACGGTATTTTGATTACGGGTCTTTTGACTCATTCCGGGATATGAAACACAGAATTACCCTGCAGGTAAAAAATAAAAAATTAAAAAACAATATCAAGCTGGGTGCCGGAGGCATAAGGGAAATAGAGTTTTTCGGGCAATTGTTTCAGCTGATCCGGGGCGGTGTGGAGCCTAAATTCCAGGAACCAAAGATTTTAAAGGTCCTGGATCTGTTGCAAACCCATAATTGCATCAATGATGTAACCAAAAAAGATCTGAAAGACTCCTATGTGTTTTTGCGGATGGTTGAAAACAGGCTTCAGGCATACGCAGATCTTCAAACCCATGATATTCCTGAAAAAGAAGATAGAAGAAAAATCCTGGCACTTTCCATGGGATATATGGCATGGGATGATTTTATCAAAACCTTAAATGATCACATGCAAAAGGTTCACTATCATTTCAATCAATTGCTGGTGTCGGAAAAACAAGAAAAACCAGACAAAGAGATTCAGGATCTTAAAGAGTTATGGATCAACATCAATGATCCCCAGTTTGTCACAGATGCCGTAGCCATCAGTGGGTTTAAAGAGCCTGACAGGGTATTGGGCATTTTAAGATCCCTTGAAGAACATCCAAATACAAAGAGGCTGACACCCAATGGAAGGAAAAAGCTGGCAAGGCTGATTCCGGTCCTGGTCAAGAAGATTGGCCAGCAAAATGACCCTGATGCTGTCTTTGTAAAGTTAATTGATCTGATCATCACCATTGAGAGAAGAACCTGCTATTTGTCTTTGCTCCTGGAAAACGAAAGAGCACTTGAAACATTAATCACCCTTGCAAAGAAAAGCCCCTGGATCATTACATTCCTTTCAAACCATCCTGCTTTGCTGGACGAGCTCATGCATCCTGATACCCTGTATTCTCCGCCTGGCAAACAAGCCCTGGAAAAAGAGATGGAAATTCGAATGGCCACTATTCCCCCAGGAGATCTGGAGTTTTTGCTTGAAGAATTGTGTATTTTCAGGCAGATCAATTATTTACGGGTTGCTGCTGCAGATGTGAGCGGAAATTATCCATTGATGAAAGTCAGTGACCATCTGACCTATATTGCCCAGACCGTTCTTACTCAAGTGCTTCAGATCGCCTGGAATATTGTGACACAAAAATATGGAGTTCCCCAGGGTTTATCCGATGACACTCTTGAACATTGCGGGTTTGCCATTATCGCATATGGCAAGGTAGGCGGACTTGAAATGGGGTATAAATCAGATATTGATATTGTTTTTTTACATAAGGCAGATTCAGGGGTTACAAAAGGAAAAGAAAAGAGCATTGATACCAGCCGGTTTTATTCAAATCTGGGCCAGAGAATTATCAATGCCTTAACCATTCATACGCCTGCAGGCAAATTGTATGGTGCAGATATGAGGTTGAGACCGGGTGGTGATTCCGGGATGATTGTTTCCCATATTGATGCCTTTGAAGAGTATATGAAAGTGGATGCCTGGACATGGGAGCATCAGGCATTGATCCGGGCCAGACCTGTTGCCGGAGATAAAGCCCTTTGTTCAAGGTTCGAAGAGATCCGGAAGAACGTTCTGGCTGAGAAAAGGGATGCAGCGACATTAAAGAAGGACGTCGGCGATATGCGGGAGCGGATGCGGGCTGAGCGCTTAAAGGTCAAAAAAGATTTTTTTGATTTAAAACAGTCAAGGGGCAGTATCGTGGATATTGAGTTTCTGGTTCAATATTTAATTTTAAAAAATACCCACGCCTGTCCGGATTTAACCATTTGGACAGATAATATGAGGCTTCTGGAGAGTCTTGATGGAGAAGGGATTATAACAGGATGTGAGGCTGAACGACTTCAAAACGCTTATCTTGTCATGCGAAAGGCCATGCACAGGCTTGATCTCCAGGAAAAGAGCCTTGAAATTCCCCAGGCCCATTTTTTAGAAATTAGAAATCATGTTATCCAAATATATGATAAATATTTAGCTGATTAAGAAATAAAAACAAGGCTGAGCCAGGGCCAATAAGTAATGATCAGAACAGCCAGAAGCAATACCAGCATAAACGGAATGGTGGCCTTATAAATTTCAATAATGGGCTTATTAAACCTGTATCCCGCGATAAACAGATTCATCCCCACAGGTGGGGTAAAATATCCGATCTGCATATTGGCAAGGAAAATAATGCCCAGATGAACTGGATCAACGCCATATTTCAATGCAATCGGCAGCATTAGAGGGACCATGATAATAATGGCTGAAAAAATATCCAGCATGGCCCCGAGAATCAAAAGAAATATATTTAAAAGAATTAAAAAGACAAGTTTGCTGCTCACAAAGGTTTGACAGATCTCAAACAATTTCATGGGCACTTCAGCATCAATCAGAAAATTTGTAAAACCAAGGGAAACCCCCAGTATTAAAAGAATTCCTCCCACCATTACCATTGACTCCCTGATGATGGCAGCAAGTTGGGAAAGCTGGATTTCTTTGTAAATAAAAACTTCCACGATTAAGACATACATGGCAGTTACTGCAGCGGCCTCGGAAACAGCAAAAAAGCCCGTGTAAATGCCTGTAAATACAAATATGGGCAGCGGGATTTCCCAGATGGCCTCCCTGGAAGCAGATAAGGCATTTTTAAAAGAAAAGGTTATTAAGGGGATAGAATTTTTTCGATTGGCCCAGATACTCCATAAGGATAGAAGGAGAATCATTAAAAGGGCCGGCAGAATACCGGCAATAAATAATTTTTCAATGGAGATTCCTTCTCCTGCACCCATCTGCTGGGCAATGATCCCATAGAGAATCAGGGGAAGGGAGGGTGGAAGCAAAAGTCCCAGGCTCCCGGAAGTCGTTACAAGCCCAAGGCTGAATTTATCTTTATATCCCGCCTGTTTCAGTGCTGGATACAACAATGCTCCCATGGCGACTATGGTGACACCCGAGGCTCCTGTAAAAGCTGTAAAAAGAGCACAGACAATAAATGCAACTATGGCAAGCCCTCCTGGCATCCATCCGAAAAAGGCCTGGGTCAGCCTGACAAGGCGTTTTGAAGTATTGCTCTCTGATAGAATATATCCGGTAAAGGTAAATAAGGGCAAAGCCAGGAGAATGGGTGTATCGGCTATGCGATACAACTCTATGGCCATGACGGATAGATCAATACCGCTAGAATAAAATCCTGCCATGGCAGCGACAATGATAATACTAAAAAGAGGTGCGCCTAAAAGTGCAAAAAGAATCAATATGGCGATAAGTATTGCTATCATTGCGGGATGCGCTTAAACAATTTGAAAAGGCTGGTGAAAGAAAATAAAAGGTACCTGAAACTGATAATGGCAAATGATATCGGGAGAATGCTTTCACAGACCCAGGCCGGGATATTTGCAAATGCTAGAACCCCGTCATTTCTTTCCATCATCACAAACACAAGGCTATAGTATGCCATAACAGCACAAACCAGGGATGTAAAAATATATATAATAAGATTTGTCAGTTTTTTTAAATGATCAGGAAGAAAGCGGGATATAACATCAATACTGATGTGATGGTTGTTTCTGCTGGCAACCATTGCACCGATAAGACCGATCCACAGGACCAGTGTTCTGACCAGGGGATCACCCCAGAGAATTCCGGAATCAAACAGATTTCTTAAGAAGATCTGCAACACGGCAACAAAGATCATTAAAAGCAGAAGCCCGACGAGAATACCATCCTCAATTTTTTGAAGAAGCATAACAATATTTTGAGGGAATCCTGCTTTTTTACTGGTCATTTTTGTTTTTTGTGTTTGAATGAAAATCAGCAAGATGCTTATCCAGTTGATCCACCATATCCTTTGGAAGAATACCGGATTCGACCATTTTTTTTGATGCAATATCAGCTATTTCTTGCCATTCACCCAGCGCGTCCCTGGAAGGTGTAATAAATGTTACCCCCCTGTTCTTTAAGGCCTGGATTGCATTGATATCATCTTCCCTGTTCTGAACATCAATTTCGTTTAATGCTTTGGTCATGATCTGGGTAACAATTTTGCGATCCGGCTCAGCAATTTTTAAAAACGCCTCTTTATCAACGGCAAGAACGGCATGAAGATAAATCAGGGGTATGTCTGTTATATATTTAATCTGGGTATGCCATTGCAGGACAACAGCCCCGACAGGAGATGTCGCCACTGTGTTAATCAGACCGGTCTGGAGGCTGGTTCGAACATCTGCAATGGATAAAGGAATGGGTGTGACGCCAAAGGACTTAATGGAATCCTGGCTGATTTTATCGTTATCCGGAATCCATACTTTCTGATTTCTTAGATCCTGTACCGTTTCAATTGGGTTTTGTGACATAATGTATGCAAATCCCCCGCCAATGATCCCGAAAGCCACAAATCCGGCATTATCAAGTCCGTCAATGACAGATTGATCTATATGTTTTCTGACATAGTCTACTTCTTCCAGGTTTTTAAATTTTAAAGGCTGTGCATAGATCTGGTTTGCCGGGAAAAACTGGGAAAGGCTTCCAGCCACAACGGCTCCTCCTTGTAACTGACCAATTCGGATTTTTTGTAAAACAGTTTTATCATTGCCCATGACACCGCCGGGATAGAATTTAAATGTCACACGGTTATCGGTTTTTTGGGCCACCATGTCTGCGCCCTTGTTCATTTTTTCCATCCACATGGAGCCTTCTGGTGAAAGGGTGGCAATTTTCAGTCTGACGGCAAAGGCATTATCTGTTGTGAACACAACAAACAAAATCAATATCAAAGGTTTAAGGATTTGGAAAATCATGGATATCTCCGGCTTAACAAGTTTTAAAAATAATCATCTGCACTATTTATCAATTCTCTGGCCTGTATTTGGGCCCAGGTATTTACAAGGGTATATCCTGGTACATGGGGATCGGCAGCAATCACCTCTTTTAGGAATTGATCATGAAGTTTTCTGTCAAATATCATCCTTGCATATAATTTTGCAAAAACAACCTTTGTCATCAGGTTTTTCCCCTTAGATAAGTTGACAGCCTTATCAAAATATTGTTTTCCTAATTCTGGTTTGCCGCCAAGAGCAGGCGGCAGCAAGGTTGCCAATGTTCCCAGATAGAGATATGCAGCGCCATCTTTATACGCTTCATCAAGTTCAATTACTTTTTGCATGATCAACTCAATATGTGCCATGTCTGCAATGGCATTAAAATCATTCTTATTGGCCATGATCCAGGCTGACCATGCATTGCCCAGGGTAAAAAGAGCGGGAACATGTTCTTTTTGCATCTTTGAAATGATCTTTTCAAAATTCTCAAATGTTTCTGATTTAAGCTGGCACGCATCTTTTTTTTCAAGGCAGATGGCCTGGTTAGCATAATTCAAGGCTTTTTCAGCCATTTTTTTTGATCTGTCCATGTCTTTTACAAACAGATCAGCATAAGCTGTGTACAACATGGCAGCAGTGGACAGCAGAGTTTTATTTTTCGGGTCTTTGCTGATCAGACTGTCGATCATCAGCAAATATGCCGGGGCTCCTGCTTTCACCATGGGTAAATCGTCATTGTTTAAAATTGTATTGGAAAGATTTTCCATCATGTCTGATGTGGCAGATGTCATAATGATCGCACAGCCTGATGATAAAAAAAGATTTATTATGCAAAAAATAAAGATAGCAATCGCTGAAAGGGATTGTCTTAAATTATGGATCGCCATGTGGTGTAGAATCATCAATAAATCAAACCCTTTATCTATTTGGTACGTTTGATAGCCAGCAATTTATCATTTGTTTTTGAAAATTAACGTGTTTGGAAAAAAAAAGCAACTAGGGATTCACGGCTATCCCTCCCTGCTTGATTCAGTTCTTTCAGGTGCCATCTCCCTGTAAAGGGTTATTGAAAAACAGGTTCCCTTTCCAGGGGTAGAATCTACATAAATTTTGGCCCCGTGGTCCTGGATAATTCCATATACCACAGAAAGTCCCAGGCCCACACCCTTGCCTTTTGTCTTTGTGGTAAAAAAAGGCTCAAAAATTTTTGATACAATATTTTTAGGAATGCCGGACCCCGTATCTTTAATCTTAAGCCCAATGGCGGCTTGATTTTTTTTGCTGAAAGTTTTAATGGTCAGGCGCTTTTTCCCGGAGGTTGCCATACTTTCCACTGCATTGGAAATCAGGTTCATGAGCACCTGTTTTAACTGGTCCTCTGATCCTTTGATCAGGGGCAGGTTGTATTCAAGTTCTTCTAAGACATGGATGTTGTTTAATTTTAAAAGGTTGGCATTTAACATCAGGGTCTGTTCAATGAGATCATTGAGATCAAATTTGACCAGTTCAATTTTTGACTGGCGCGCAAACACCAGCAGGTTGCTTACAATACGGCTTATCCTCCGTGTTTCCGTCTCCATGAGTTCCAGATATTTTAAAAAAAGATCAATGGTTTTTTGATCAATAACGTCTTCTTTTAATATGCGTTTGCTGAGCAGCACAAGATTTAATATGCCGGCTACAGGATTATTGATTTCATGGACAACAGACGAGGACAATTTACCCAGAGAGGCCATTTTATCCTGGTGAAGAAGCCTTTCATGGCTTTCTTTCAACTGAAGGGTTCTTTCTTCCACCTTTTTGATAAGAACTGTTTCATCCAGTTTGCGCTGGGTAATATCCCGGCTGATTTCAATGAATTTGGCAATCTTTCCTGTTTTTTCCCAGATGGGAAATACTGTCACTTCAGTATGCCTGGGCTTGCCAGTACTGTCCAGCCTTGTCAGTTCAACCTGGCAATGTCTTTTGTTCTTGATGGCTTCTTCAAGGGGGCATATGTTGTGGCAATTACTGGTTTCCCTTTTGTCTTCCTTTAATACCTCAAAACATTTGCGGCCGATGACATCTTCTCTGGAACAACCCAATTGTTTTAAAAAAGCCGCATTTGTTTCCATGATCTCCTTTTCAGGGGAGATGATTAATACAAAATCTTTGATACCACTGAGAATGGTTTGTATCTCTTTTTCTGGCAGGCCCACAATCACACCCTTGTTAGAATAAGGTTATAAGCAATCGGAAATATTATTAATTTCTAACATAAGATGAATTATGAATGCAAGGTTCAAAAAAACAAAAAGCAAAGTGTTGAAATATTAGAAGCCGGTGTTGAAAAATCCAACAGCATTGAAGAGCTATGCCCATGTGGGAAATTCATCTCCCTGATTTGGAAAGCTTCTTATGAGCTGTAGTAAATTTCTACAATTTGAGGTTTTATAAGTCAGCCGCATCTTTTGTGCCCCTATATCTAAAATGCCCCAATAGACAGGGATCTTAACATTAAAAATATTTTTTCTGTCAGCCTGGTATCCTTTTTGCTCTTATAAATTGGCAAACAGACAAAACAAAAAGACTATTTATTCATAAAAAGGAGAAAAGACAATGAAACAATTAATGAGAACCGAAAAATCTGTAAACATCTGGGCGGCTAAAAAAGACAAAACCGATCACCCCTGTATCTGGATGCAGGCAGGTGTTGCAAAAAAGAAAAACTGCAACAACTTTTATGACTGCACCAATTGCAGATATGATGATTCCATGGCTAAAACGGCAAAAGCCGGTAAACACATCACCTGGCAGAAGGCTTTAAGAAACAGGGACAGCACGGACAGAACCTGCAGGCATGCTCTGACCAACAGGGCGGAACATAAAATCTGTCCCATGAATTACAATTGCGGGCGGTGTGATTTTGATCAGTATTTTGAAGATATCCTTTCCCCGAAGACGGGTCATTCCATGGTGTATATGAAAGATGTCAAAGGCTTTGATATTGCAGACGGATATTATTTTCACACGGGCCATACATGGGCCAGCATCGACAGCGGCGGCTTTATTCGTATCGGTCTTGATGATTTTTCATTCAAGGTACTGGGCAGCCCGGATGCCTTTGATCTTCCCCTGACCGGCCAGGAACTGAACAAGGATAAGGTGGGGTGGGGCTTGAAAAGAAAAGAAAATCTGGCCGATATTCTCTCCCCTGTGAATGGGATCATTACAGAGGTCAATAACAATACCAGGAAATCCCCGGATCTTTCAAAGAATGATCCCTATGGTGATGGATGGCTTTTTACCGTTCATAATTCTGATATAAAGGGAATAGTTCAAGATCTTAAAACGGACAACGACAGCGTGGAATGGCTGGGACAGGAAGTGACCACCCTTGAAAATATGATTGAAGAGGTAACAGGTCCTTTGAGTGCAGATGGTGGTCTTTTAAAGGCAGATGTATTTGGAAATCTGCCGGCTCTTGGCTGGCATAACCTGACCCGCACCTTTTTTAGAACTTAAAAGCTGTCTTTATTTACCTTTTAAAAAAGGATGCAGCAAATGGAAACAAGAATAGAAGAGAAAACCGCTGCCTGTCTCTGGATGCAGTCAGGAGTGGTAAAGAAAAAAATATGTATAAGTGATTTTTCCTGCATGACCTGTAGATTTGACCGGGCTTTGAGAAAAGCCTGCCATGAAAATGAGCAGCTTCAAAAAAAGGGCATGATCCTAAAGGGGAAAAGGGGTAACCTTGTTTTCTGGAAAGAAAAACTTATAAAACAACCCCTGGCAAAAAGACCATGTATCCATCACATGAAAGGCCATATTGATTTTAAAGCCTGCCCCAAAACCTATAATTGCATTGATTGCGAATTTGATCACTACTTCCATGACCAGTTCAAGGTTTATACAGTCTTAAAACCAGTGGAGTTTAATGATATCAGAGGCGTGTCCCTGCCTGTGGGGTATTATCTTCATTCAGGGCATACATGGGTGAAAATAGAGGATCGCAGCAATGTTCGTATTGGTATTGACGACTTTGCTTCAAGGGTTTTGGGAAAAATTACCACCATAAAAACTCCTTTGATGGGCAAACAGGTTTTCCAGGGGAAAAACGCCATTCATATATCCAGGAACGGACATAAGGCATCATTTTTATCCCCGGTCAGCGGCGTGATCACCCAGGTCAATTCAAAGGTGAATAAAACCCCTGGTATGATTAACAATGATCCCTATACAGACGGTTGGGTATTAAGCCTTTATTGCCCGAATCTGAAACAAGAGCTGAAACAACTAATGTTCATGGATTCAAATAAAAGGTTCATGGAAAGGGAAATGGACAGACTGTACGCTTTTTTAGAAGAAGAGACACAGCTTGCAGCAGCAGATGGCGGAAGTCTGGGTATGGATCTTTTCAAAAACCTGCCAAAAATTTCCAGGGACAGGCTGTTAAATCTTTTTATCCACAAAGATCCCTGATGTTGTCGGCCAAAAAGATATTGCAATACCGGCAAAACTGGCTTGATTTCCTGTCAACGTCATCAAGCCTTCTGCAATAGTGCATAAGACATCTTTCATCTTTACAGTGGCGAAGATCAAAGGTATGCCCGAGTTCATGGATGGCTTCTTTTACGATTCTCTTACGTCCTTTAATAATACCCTTGACTTCAAGGCCGGCAATCAGTCTGGCAATGGATATAATACAGGCTTTTCCCCCAAGCTGGGCCTCACCATATACATGGGTGAGGATAGGAATAAAAAGATCTTCCTTTGTCACTGCAATAATCTTGATACAATCATCTGGTGCCTTTTTTTCCAGCGCCTCAAGGATTTTTGTTGAATGATATTGTTTACGCTCTGGATCATAAGCAAACAAAATATCGTCTAAAACCGTCTCCACCCTGGCACTGAACCTGAAAAATTCCCCTACTTCCATTGCAATGGCCTGAGTCATCCAGGGCGGGATATCTCCAATCGGGGAAACAATAATGGTGTCAACATTATTCATTTGCCAATGGCGGAACCGTAAGCATATTTATTTGTCACGATCATCTTTCAATTCGTACAGTTTGATCTTGTTGTACAGGGTTGATCTGTCAATACCAAGAATGGCAGCACTTTTGGAAATATTCCAACTATTCTCATTTAAGATTTTTGAAATATGATGTTTTTCCACATCATTTAAAGAGAAATATTTATTTTTCAGTTTATTTTCCAGCTCTTTTACAATGGGAAGATCAAAGGGGGTAATGGAACTGGTTTTACAGACTACAACCGCTCTTTCAATGGCATTGGAAAGCTCCCTTACATTTCCCGGCCATTCATAGAGCATGAGTTCATCCATGGCATCCCTGCTGATTCTTTCCACCCCTCTGTTGATCTCTTGAGTGGTTTTCATTAAAAAATGTTCCGCCAGCAAGGGGATATCCTCTTTTCGTTCCCTTAACGTCGGCATGGTAAAACTAATGACGTTCAGTCGATAATACAGGTCTTCCCGGAAGGTTCGATTTTTAATGGCCTGTTCAAGATTTGCATTGGTGGCGGCAATTACCCTGAAATCGGCGGTAATGGGCTGGGTACCCCCAACCCTGTAAAATATTTTATCTTCCAGAACCTGGAGCAGGTCAATCTGCATTCGCATGCTGATTTCACCGATTTCATCCAGAAACAATGTCCCGCTGCCGGCAAGCTCCAGACGGCCTTTCCGGGTTTCTTTTGCATCTGTAAAGGCCCCTTTTTGATGGCCGAAAAGTTCGCTTTCCATGATATGTGTTGGAATGGCTCCGCAATTCACACTGACAAAAGGGCCATCGGAAACCCTGGAGTTGGAGTGAATGGCTTTTGCAGCAAGTCCTTTTCCCGTTCCGGTTTCACCAGTGATCAGAACAGTTGTGTCCGTGTCCTTGATATCTTCTATCAGGTTGAAAATTTCCTGCATTGGCCTGGACTGACCTATCATACTTTCAAACCGGGTTCTTTGTTCGTAGTCTTCTTTTAAAAACAGGTTTTCTTTTATTTTAGCCCTGTGATTGACCAATTTCTGGATGAGTACCCCCAGTTCCTCTGGATCAAAAGGTTTTAAAAGATAATCAAAAGCATGGTATTTCATGGCCTGGACTGCTGAAGGGATGGAGCCGAAGGCCGTGATCATAATAGCGTCAATATCAGGATAAAGCTCTTTTACATGCTTGAGGACA
The DNA here is from genome assembly GCA_018812385.1 of Pseudomonadota bacterium. Classification (GTDB taxonomy): domain Bacteria; phylum Desulfobacterota; class Desulfobacteria; order Desulfobacterales; family Desulfobacteraceae; genus Desulfobacula. The sequence goes on along the minus strand of JAHJDU010000151.1, from coordinate 2,616 downwards.
TCCATTCCACTGATGCCATCCATTTGAATGTCCAGCAAAATAAGGTCAAAACTTTTGGTTTTTAGAAGGTCAATGGCTTTTTCGCCGCTGGGCACGCTTTGTACATGATACCCGTCTCTTTGAAGCCAGCCCGTAAGCGATTCCCGAATAACCAACTCATCATCAACCACCAGAATCCTTGTTTGTTCCATCCAAGTCTCCTTTAAGCACTCTTCAAAGCAACTTTATGGCTTGTTGCATGCAGTTTTGCGGCGGCATCCTGTTTTTTTAGAATGGCAACATCATCTGCATCTACATATTCAATGGCTTCAACTTCACAGAATCTGACACACTGGGGATCTCCGTCACACAGGTCACATTTAAAGACCTTTCTGTCAATGGAGTTAAAGCCCATGGCGCCAAAGGGACAAACTGCCACACATGAGCGGCAGCCGATACATTTGTCATAATTCACTTCGATTTTGTTAAGTTCGTCATTGCGGGAAAGTGCGTTGGCAGGGCAGACACCCATGCAGGGGGCATCCTGGCACTGCTGGCAGGCCATGGGGATATACACCCCGTCCATTTCCCATTTCATGACCCTGATACGGCTTCTGGACGGGTTGGAAGCCCCGTCATGTTTTACCGCACATACCAGTTCACATAATCGGCACCCTGTACATTTCTCAGGGTTTATCATAAGGACTTTATCCTTTGTTTCCATGATTACACTCCTTTTTACAGCATATGAGAAGGCTCGGTTTCAATCTCAAGCCGTTTCAGGTTTTCAGGTTTTGGATTGCCGTTTTTATCAAGCCCTTTGTGCTCGTAAAATTCATCGATCATCTTAATAAATTTTTTCTTGTCAATCATCCTTCCGACAACGTCAGGGGCGCCTCTTCTGCAGGGTTCGTCAAAATAACGATGGTTGAGCATGTCACCTTTTTCAAGATCATCTCTTGTTAAACCTTCCCTGATGTTAAAGAGTCTTTCTATCATGTTACACCTTTCTGCAATGTCCCAGAGTTCATTGGGCGTAAATTCAAGGCCTGTGTTGTAATAAAGAACCTTTGGCCAGTCCTCGAAGTTGGGCAGGGTTGCGCCCAGAAAGGTTGTATGGTACTTGCAGATGCCCAGACAGTCCACTCCCATGTAGCAGTTTTCCTGCCAGAATACCTGCCAGGCTTTTCCAACATATTCTGTATGCTCTGAGCTGAGCTTTCCTTTATAGGGTACGGGACTGCCGTAGATTTTATGCAATACCGTTTCCGGCAGATGATACAGATCAATGGCAGGACGACTTCTTAAATGGTCGGAGCCCCTTGAGGCGGTTGCGATATTAAGAGCCAGCCCTGGAGTTGCTCTTTCATCGGAATGAAGGTTGCTCATTCCCTTTACCTGGATGAGATATTCAAATGAATCTTTGCCAAATATTTTAGAGGCTGGAATACCGCCCTGGGCAAGGGCATCGGCCACTTTGCCTTTCCTGTAGCAAATACGTTCCACCATCTCAAGAAGCGCTTCGTCATTACCGAAACGAAGATCCAGGCCGTCGGTGTCTTTGCTGGTAATGATGCCCTTTTCATAGAGCTCCATGGCCCAGGAAATCAAACTGCCCACCTCAAGGTTATCCATGCCGTACTGGTCAACCAGGTGGTTTCCTACGAGCACGGTCTCGGCTCTCGGTGTATCAGGTTCTCCTCCGAAGGCTCCCTGGGACGTGTATTCAGGACCCTCATCGTATCTGCCCTTAAGGGGCCCTGAAGGGATCCTGTATTGGGCACGGCAATGGACCTGGCAGCCAAAACAGCCTGCCATATGATAGGGTCCCATTGTTTGTTCACAGATCTCATCAATTGCTTCCGGCTCAATATCATCGGCATACTCGCACTGGTTATACTGGAAGTTCCGGGTACGAACGCCGCCCCAGGAATTGGTGGCTCCCCAGATCATGGGCGTGCCAAGGGTACCTTGGGTCTTGTTCACCTTTGCAGAGGTGATCTGATCGATAAACCGTTTGTTATACTCCAGGGCTTCGACAGGATGGGCAATCTTGATATCCATGGTTCCTCTGCAGGCAATTGCCTTGAGATTCTTGGAACCCATGACAGCCCCCATGCCGGTTCTTCCTCCGGCATTTTTAATACCGGTCATAACATTGGCAAATGTTACCAGATTTTCACCGGCAGGCCCTATAACAAGAGATTTTATTTCCCTGTCATTGAGTTCCTCCTGGATGGCCCACTGGGTATCGGTGGTGGTTTTTCCCCAGATATTTTCTGCATCCCGGATTTCAATGGTGCCGTTTTTAATGAAAAGGTAAGACGGTTTTTTGGCCTTCCCTTTTATGACAAGATGATGAAAGCCTGCCCATGCCATTTCAGGGGCAAAAAATCCTCCCATGTTAGCAGAGCCCAAAAGCCCTGTAAGAGGGGATTTTGCCATGATATGGGTTCTGGCAGTTGCCGATGCACAGGTCGCTGTAAGGATACCGCCGCTGACAATCAATGGATTGGCAGGACCTAAAGGGTCACAGCCTTTTTTGGAATGGTTCAATAAAAGATAGGCATCAAGACCTCGACCACCGAGAAATTTTCTTCTGACATCAAGAGGAATCGGTTTGACCTCTATCTCTCC
>JAHJDU010000150.1 GCA_018812385.1 Pseudomonadota bacterium | reverse complement strand
TTTTATAAGCGTTAAAAATGTTCTGCCAGTCTTGTTCAAACCCTTTGCCATAAGTCAGAGCTTTTCCGCAGTTCTCAAGGACCTTTTCTGGTACAAAAAAATCTTTGTCCGCGGCTACACCATAAAATTGTTTGGTCAGCCTGATCTCTTCCACACCAAGGGGTGCTCCATGGGCATCGGAAGTATCTTGTTTATTGGGACTACCATAGGCAATATGGGTTTTTATCTGAACAAGGGTGGGTCTTGCAACAGCATCTTTGCCTGCCTGGATTGCTTTTTGAATTTCTTCCAGATCATTGCCGTCTTGAACTGTGACCACATGCCAGTTCTGGCTTTCAAATTTTGCTTTCACATTTTCTGTAAATGAAATATTAGTTTTGCCTTCAATGGTAATGGAATTGTCATCGTAAAGACAGATAAGCTTTCCAAGTCCAAGATGTCCTGCAAGGGAGATCGTCTCAAGGGCAACTCCTTCCATGAGGTCACCATCACCGCACATCACATAGGTATGATGGTTGATGAGTTGTTTGTTTCCCTTGTTGAATCTTGCCGCCAGATGACGTTCTGCAATGGCCATTCCCACGGCATTGGCAATGCCCTGGCCCAGAGGGCCTGTGGTAGTTTCAACACCCGGGGCATGCCCGTATTCAGGATGTCCCGGTGTCCTTGAGCCCCATTGCCTGAAATTTTTTAAATCATCAAGTTCCAGACCATATCCAAAAAGATAAAGAAGGCTGTAAAGCAGGGAAGAGGCGTGACCGCCGGAAAGAACAAACCGGTCTCTGTCAATCCATGCAGGATTTTTAGGGTTGTGTTTTAAAAAGCGTTTGAACAAAACATATGCTGCAGGTGCTAAGCCCATTGGTGCGCCCGGATGCCCTGAGTTGGCTTTTTGAACTGCATCCATACAAAGGGTTCTGATTGTGCTTATAGTTAATTGATCAAGGTTTGTTTCAACTTGGGCCATTGTTTAATTCTCCTGTGTCATTCAATTTAGTTTACAAGGCTCTCATATATTCCGGTTTAAGGGCCGTCTTCCCTTTGAGTGCCTGGGATATCTTTTCAAGTGTTTCTTCTTTTTCTTCTGGCAATTTTGCCCTGATGGGAAGATAGTTGGAGGCATGATTTGCATGGAAAAGCCCGTTGGAAAGATGGGTGGATGCGATCATCAAGCCCAGTTCTTCAAGCATTTCTTTTGGATTCATGAGCTCAAAATCTCCCTTTTCATGCTGATCATAGAGTTCTGTACCCGGTACAAGCATCAGGGTTAAAGCTCCTACAAAATCCGGATCAATGGCAGATAAGACCCTTCCCGTCTCCATGGCATGGCGTTTAGAGTTCTTTTGCCCGCCCAGACCGTTCAGCACGGTGATAGACAGCTGAATGCCGGCCTGTTTAACCCTTTTTCCCATTGTGATCATTTTTAAGGAATCAGCACCTTTTTTAATCTGCTTTAAGATGAGATCATCCCCGGATTCAAGACCCAAATAAGCAATCTTGACCCCCAAATCGTGCAACTCTTTGAGCTGATCATCCGTTTTCATGGCAATACTTTTGGTATTAGCGTAGAGTCCAACTCTTTGAACCCAGGGCAGCCGCTCTTTTATCCTTTGAAGGATTTTTACAAGCCTTTTCTGGGGGATGATCATGGCATCGCCGTCGCAGATAAACAGCCGGTCCTGCCTTTGGCAATGAATTCTCGCAAATTCTATATCTTTAAAAATAACAGCATCTTTTTTTATATTAAACCGCTTTCCCCTGAACGTACCGCAGAATGTACATTTATTATGGGAACAGCCTAAAGTGACCTGCAATAAAATACTATCGGCCTCACTTGGCGGCCTTATCATCATCCCTTCATAATGCATATCACTGGATTCCTTAAAAATAATACCTTGTTATCGTCAGTTTTTCCTGACTATTTGTTTTTACAATAAGCGATTGATTTTTACAATAAATAATCTTGTGTCTGTTAAAGACAAATAGAATTGTCCGGTTTTTGCAGCACGTGATTTGTCTCTAACAATCTCAAAGATTCGGGTGGCTAAACTTATTAATATGGTTTATAAATCTGTCTAAAAATAAAATTTATATTGTAACTGCCATAAAATGCCCTTGGTGTTGAAAAGGAAAATACAGAATGAAAAAATATGAATAAAGTAATGGGGGCAAGGCTATGGTTTCTCATCATCATCCTTTCAATGATCTGGGGAGCATCTTTTTTCTTTGTAGAGATTGCTGTAGAAAAGATGACACCTTTGACCATTGTGTTATGCCGGGTGGGTTTTGCCGCTTTTCTTTTGCTGGGCTTTGTTCGGTTGACCGGGCGAACAATGCCAAAAAATTCTGGCATCTGGGGTGCATTCCTGGCTCTTGGTGCATTGAATAATGTGATTCCCTTCAGCCTCATCACATGGGGGCAAAACCATATTGACTCAAGCCTGGCAGCTATCTTAAATGCAACAGCTCCTGTTTTCAGTGTTATTCTTGCCCATTTTTTAACAAAAGACGAGCCGCTGACAAAAAACAGGCTGGCCGGTGTTTTATTTGGATGGGCTGGAGTGGCCCTCCTGATCGGTATCGATGCCTTAAATGGTGTTGGAATAAAGATTGCAGGACAGGTTGCTGTGCTGGGGGCAGCTCTTCTCTATGCATTTGCCGCCATTTTCGGTCGCAGGTTCAAGGATATTGATCCCGTGGTGGTGGCAGCCGGAATGCTGACGGGATCTACCATAATTATGATTCCCCTGGCCTTTATAATTGAACAGCCATTCACCCTTGACCCCACACCTGTAACATGGGCTGCACTTTTCGGGCTTTCCGCCATTTCAACATCTCTTGCGTATATTATTTATTTTTATGTGCTGTCAAAAGCAGGGGCCACCAATATTTTGCTGGTAACCTTTTTAATTCCTGTGAGCGCCATTTTCTTAGGAATGGTCGTGTTAGGAGAGAATCCAGGATGGAATGCCTTTGCCGGCATGGGGTTGATTTTTATCGGCCTTATTTTTATTGATGGGCGGCTGTTAAAACGATTTAAAAAATAATGGCCGTGCAAGCACTTGGCCATAGTCGAAATTCCCCTGTCATGCCTTGACATTTTAGTTTTTGCTACAATTATTATTAAAAAATAATGGTTAATAATACTTGGAAAAACTGAAAACAGGAGTGAACATGGGAACAAAAAAAACACGCAAGTTTAAAGCCGAGGTGCAGCAGCTCTTGCACCTGATCATCAATTCTTTATATTCCAACAGAGAAATATTTGTAAGGGAGCTGATTTCAAATGCCTCTGATGCCATTGACAAGGCAAGATTTGAAGAACAGACAAAACCAGATCTGTTTGCCGATGACAATGATTATCATATCCGAATTTCCCTGGATTCTGAAAATAAAACTTTCCAGATTTCCGACAATGGTATTGGAATGACCTTTGACGAGGTCAATGACAATATTGGAACCATTGCCCAGTCAGGAACAGCTGCATTTATGAAAGCCCTTGAAAATTCCAAAAAAGAGAATGCACTCTCGCCTGAACTCATCGGTCAGTTTGGTGTGGGCTTTTACTCGGCCTTTATTGTTGCCGATAGGATCAGGCTGGATACAAAGGCTGCTGGAGAAAATTCAGGGGTCAGATGGGAATCCGACGGCAAAGGCTCCTACACGATTCAGGAAATTGAAAAAGACAACCGCGGCACAACGATTACTCTTTATTTAAAAGATCCTGAAGAAGGTGAACAGGATTTTACAGAAGAATACACCATCCAGCATATTGTAAAAAAACATTCTGATTTTGTTACCTATCCTGTGATCATGAATGTTGAAAAAAATGAACCTATTCCTGAAAATGAAATCATTAAAGATTCAAAAGGTAAACCCATCGGTGATACATTTAGAAAAGTCAAAAAAGATGAAACCTTGAACTCCATGAAAGCCATCTGGTCAAAAGCCAAAGAGGATGTGACCAATGAAGAACATGAAGAGTTCTACAAACATATCAGCCACAACTGGGACAAACCTTTGGAAATCATCCACAAGAAATTTGAAGGGGTAACGGAATATGATGTCCTGATGTATCTGCCTTCCAAGGCACCATTTGATATGTTCAGACCGGAAAGAAAACACGGGATGCACCTTTATTGCAAGCGGGTATTCATAATGGATGACTGCAAGGAACTTTTGCCGGAATATCTTGGATTTGTTCAGGGGGTTGTGGATGCACCTGATTTAAACCTGAATGTGAGCCGGGAAATTCTCCAGGAAGACCGCCTGGTCCGAAATATCAGGAAAAACCTTGTTAAACAAATTTTTTCCACCCTTGAAGGCATGGAAAAAGAAAAATATGAAGATTTTTTTAAAGAATTTGGCCAGGCCCTGAAAGCAGGTATTCCCACAGATTATGAAAACAAAGAAAAACTGGCATCCCTTTTAAGATACAAGACCACCAAATCCGGCGACAAAGTTATCACTCTGGATGAGTATATTGAAAATATGAAGGAAGGCCAGAAAGAGATTTACTATCTGACGGGTGAAAGTCTGACATCCTTAATGAACTCTCCTTTGCTTGAGTCCTTGAAAGCAAAGGATTATGAAGTCATTTTAATGGTAGATCCCATTGATGAATGGGTGACCCAATCTTTGCCCGAGTACAAGGAGAAAAAACTCAAGAGTGCGGAAAAAGGGGATCTTGATCTTGAAAAAGTAGATGATGAAAAGAAAAATGAATACTCAGCCCTCTTGTCCTTTCTTAAAGGAAAGCTTACAAAAAGGGTAAAGGATGTTGTGGTATCTAACCGGCTTAAAGATTCTGTCTCCTGTCTGTCCGGCGATGACTATGGCATGAGTGCTTACATGGAAAAAATCATGAAAGCCTCGGGCCAGAAAACACCAGAACAAAAAAGGGTGATGGAAGTCAATGTGAATCATCCTGTTATGGGTAAGATGAAAGAACTTTTTGAGACAGACACCACCAACCCGGTTCTAAAAGACTATAGTGATCTTCTATTTGATATTGCCGTCATCAGCGAAGGCGGCAAACTGGATAATCCCTCAAGATTTTCCAAACAACTGGGAGACCTTATGGCCAAGTCCATATGATCATTTTCCTTGAAACCCTTGGATGCTCAAGGAACCAGGTTGACAGTGAAATCATGCTGGGAAAACTTGTGGCTGCGGGTCATTCGATAACTGATGACCCGCACCTTGCCCAGGTGATTATTGTCAACACCTGCGGATTTATATCAACAGCCTCTGATGAGGCTGTTGATGTTATTCTGGAAATGGCAGAATTAAAGAAAACCGGGATTTGTAAACGACTCATCGCCACAGGCTGCCTGGCCCAGAGGTATAAAGATGATAAGAATCTTGTGTCAACGCTGCCTGAAGTGGATGCGTTTTTAGGCACGGCTGCAATAGATCGTATTGTGGAAGCAGTGGAGAATGAGAGCGACAAACCCTTACTTTTTTTTCCTGATCCAAACAAAAGGCCGTTCCAGGATCTTTCAGAACAAAGAGAACTGACCACTAATTTTCTTGCCTATATCAAAGTGTCAGAAGGATGTAACCGAAAATGCACCTATTGTATTATTCCTGCGCTTCGAGGCTCCCAGCGCTCAAGACCTTTGGATGATATCTGTAAAGAAGCTAAAACCCTTGTTGAAAAAGGGGTTAAAGAAATTATTTTAACGGCTGAAAATACCACGGATTACGGCCAGGATTTTCAAGATGGGACTCGATTTGAACACGTTCTTGATTCTCTTGCCACCACCCTTGAAAAAGAACATGCAAAGGCAAATACATGGATACGATTTTTATATACCCATCCAGAAACATTGACCGTGCCGATCATAAAGGCTGTAAAAAAACATAAAAACATCTGTTCATACTATGATGTTCCAATCCAGCACGCTGCTTCAACCATACTGAAAAAAATGGGCAGACCCTATAGCCGGGAAGATCTTTATGCCCTTTTTAACACTATCCGAAAAATTGATCCTGGGGCAGCTTTAAGAACAACCCTTATTGTAGGGTTTCCCGGCGAATCAGAAGATGATTTTGAACTATTAATGACATTTATTAAAGAGATCCGGTTTGACCACCTGGGTGTATTCACATATTCAGACTCTGATGATCTTAAATCTCATCTTTTAAAAAACCATGTCCCTTCCAATATAGCCCAAAAAAGGCATGACATGCTCATGGCAGCCCAGGCAGAAATTTCAGCATCAAAGAATGAAAAATTATTGGGCAAAACCTTTGAAGTCCTTGTTGAAGAAAATCCTGAACAAGACGTATACCTTGGCAGGACAAGATTCCAGGCCCCGGAGGTGGACGGGGTCACATTTATTTATGCCCAGGGGCTTGAAATCGGCACCTTTGTTAAGGTAATAATTACAGATGCGTTTGAATATGATATTGCCGGAGAGATTGTATGACAAAAGGGTTAAAACAAAGAATTATCGAACAAGCGGACCTGGATCTGGAAAAGGTAGAAATTGCCCTTGAGCATCACTTGAATCCTAATCTGGAGCTTGTTAAAGAGATTGCTTCCCACCTTCTTTTCAGTGGTGGGAAACGGCTGAGACCTCTTCTGATGATTCACAGTGCCCGGGCTTGCGGTTATAATACTGGTTTTGAAATAACGTTTTCCATCATTTTTGAATATCTCCATGCTGCCTCCCTTTTACATGATGATGTAGTGGATGAAGCAGATACCAGGCGCGGCAAAAAAGCTGCCCACACAAAATGGTCTGCTTCCAAAGTGGTACTGACAGGAGATTTTCTTATGGCCAGTGCGCTTGATATTGCAGCAAAAACAAGAGAACCTGATATCATCTCAGTCATTGCAAAAATCACCCGGGATATGTCCCAGGGAGAGATAGACCAGCTTACAAAAAAGGGAAAGCTTGATCTTTCTGAAAAAGAATACCTTGAAGTCATAGAAAGAAAAACCGCTGTTTTGATCCAGGGAGCCTGCCAGTGCGGCGCCATCCTTGCAAAGGCCAATAAAGAAAAAGAAAATGCCCTGAGCCAATATGGATTTCACTTAGGAATGGCCTTTCAGATGGCTGATGATCTTTTGGATTACACGGCATCTGCCCAGGAGCTGGGGAAAAATCCCGGGGCTGATATGCGGGAGGGAAAACTCACCCTGCCGTTGATCCACAGCCTTGCCAATGCATCATTGAAGGATAAAGAATGGATGGAAGCTGCCATAACTGCACCAGAGTTTAATCTGGAACAATTTGAAAAATTAAAAGAAAAATTATATAAATACAAGGGAATTGAATATACCCTGAGAAAAGCACAAGACCATGTAACAAAAGCAAAGGCATGCCTGGATGGATTTCATGATTGCCAGTCCAAACAGCTTTTGTGCCTGATTGCAGATTATTCCATTGAAAGAAAGGTATAAAAAAGATGTTAAAAAAAACAAACTATATTGGTTTCATTGTTTTATTCATAAGTATCCTCTTCATATATGAACCCTCATCTGCAGCCAACGATTCCAGCATATTAACGGGTGTGACCACGGGCAAAAGACAAATTATCAATCACGATCTTCAGCAGGCCAAGCAAAATGCAGTATCTGAAGCATTAAGGGTTGCCGTTCAAAATGCCTTTGCAAAAGTTGTATCAAAGCAGGTCCTTGCATCAAACCTTGATTTTTTTTACAACCAGGTGCTTTCCCATGCTTCAGACTATATTATTACCTATCAAGTCCTTGGTGGGATTGAAAACAAAGGCCATTATCTTGTTGGCGTGGAATCAAAAGTGGATATCCTTAAGCTTGAAAAGACATTGACTGATGCCAGGATAATCAATGCCAATAAGGACAAGCCTGTAATCCTGTTTTTTATCGCAGAAAAGACCCCTTCAGATCTTCTGCCCAAATACTGGTGGGGGAAAAATCCAATTCCATACCAATCCCTTACAGAAAAAATTATTATTGACAAAATGCTCCAGGATCGGTTCATTATCATTGGTAATGACCGGGAACGCCCAGATCCTTCTTTTTATAATATTACCTTTGATTCAATTTATGATGTGGCTGCTGCCAAAGATCTTGGCAAAAAAATGGACGCTGATATGATTGTTTTTGGAAAAGCCTCCTCAGCAGAAGCCACAAATATAATGGGACAGGAAAAAACCTTTAATGCCCAAATCAGCCTGGAAGGATACAACCTTGAAACAGGAGAAAAAGTTGTTACTTCCCAGGTTCAGGCTGTGGCCAAAAGCGATATGGACCGTGAAGGAAACATTCAAGCCCTTTTTAAAGCAGCCAATCTGTCAGCCGCTGATCTGAGTGAAAAAATGGATGCCTACTGGACCCGGTATTTGAGAAAAGAACAAATCTTTGATGTCACAATAAAAGGAGAAAACTTTCTGCCCCGGTTTATTGCCTTAAAACAAGAATTTCAACAAATGCCCGGGATTGAAAACATGCAGCCCAAAGAGATGGGGTCAAACTATGCTATCATGCAAATTTTTTATAAGGGAAACTCATCTCAGTTTGCCGATGCCGTTATGCTGAAGACCTTTGATTCTTTTGGGCTGGAATTTTCAGATATAACGGATAACCTTGTTACCATTACATTTATTGAAAAATAAACGGCTTTGGTTGATTGAT
>JAHJDU010000149.1 GCA_018812385.1 Pseudomonadota bacterium | reverse complement strand
CAAGATCGCCATAATTAACAACCACAGGTTCACTGTGAAGCGGATCACCACAGATTATTGCTCTGTTTTCACTGGTATTATTATCTTCGTCCTCGTCATGAACATCTGCGCCTCTGATATAATTGATCACTTCGGTTGTTCCTGAATTGGCAATTGTGCCGGAAGCCCCGGAACCGTTTGTTACCACCTCACCTGTTCTAAAAAATCCAGTTCTACCACTATAAGAAATATCACTAGCATTAACTAAAGATATTGTTGCTGCAGCGCCGCTGTCAGATCCGGTCAAAACATTTCCAATGGAAAACGTACCGGTAATATTGATAAGTTCAAGCGGGCCTGTTGAATCGTCATAAGTCGTAAGCAAAGCAGGTGTTAACTCACTTACAGAAAATGAATTGGAAAAATGTGTTAATTCATTGTCTAAGCCGAGATAAGTATAAATATTTCTTGCACTATTGTCTATGCCATTGGTCTTTGAGGTATCTGCCCAGTCAATTGTTCCCCAATATGGTGTTGCATCTTCTTTCATTGCACCATTTGGCCAGGTGGCGGCAATACCATCAGCATCAAGAATTTGCGCATCAGAAGAGAGACCGAATTTTGTGACATTTCCTTCCCAGAAATTACTCTCGCCCGGCTTAAAAAAAGCAAGATATATTTGATTGCCGCTGGTTGTTCTTGTAACCGGCACAACAGGCGCTGTAAAAGAGGATGTTTTGGAAAGTATGGCATTAATTGCATCAAGAAGAACCCCTGCAAGGTTATCCGGGTTTTGAGCCTCAAAATGATATTTGCCGTATTCGACGTCGCTTGTGTTATAAAGATTCAGGTTTCCATTACCATTGTTTGAGGCATTTTTAAGGTATGCATTGCTCTCTGCATTTCCCATAAATCCAATGGTATAGGTCGTTACATTCTGAAAACCGGACTGATAACCTGCAACATCGTGCGTGTAAAGGTAATAAGCAACATCATCAAGATATGTTGAGCCGTTAATATTGGTGGGAATTGTGACAAGAGTAGTTGTTGTTCCATCAGTAAGCGATATCTGACCCTCACCATCATTATCATAATCGCTGAAAGAAGCCGGAGCAGAACCAGCCGCTACAGCCTGGTCCTCGGAAGAAACACCTGATGTGATTACAATAACAAAACTTTTCTGGCAATATTCACCCACTGCAGCGGGTAAAGTGTCAGATTTGGGAGATGCATAATATCCCCCAAGACTTGCAAGACCTTCTGCAAGGGGTGAATAATAAACACTTCCAAGATTATTGATATTGTTGACAAAATTAGGATTGACTATTCCTGCGGCATCATATACAAAACCAAGCGGCTGGACATTACTTGCACCCATAGCATTTGCCGAAAAAGAGTAAATACCGAAATACGCCTGTCGTTGAGAAAGTTCAGCAACTGTAAAGATCGCTTTTTTAGCAAAGTAAAAACGGGATTGAACCGGAAGATCACTTCCGTCTCCTGCATAGGCGCCATAAAACAACCAGTTGAGATAATTTTTGGAATATCTGAATCTTGCTGCTTTGTCTATAATCCCGTCAACCTTAATCGAGGAAGGTTCAAAAGGTAAAGTTATGCTGCGGCTATTTATTGTGATTTCATTCGTGGCGGAAAAAAAACCATTGCCATTGTCAGGGTCGGGTTTGAGATCAGCCAGAATGGGCCTGATATAGTATTTGCCCGTTGCAACTTTAACTACGGCATATCCATTTTGGTTAAGAAATCCATTGGTCGTACTGCCATCACCCCACGTGATCGTATCAGTGCCAGCGGCAGGCGTGTAGTCAAAGCTGTTATTATACCCGGCGTGCCAGATGATATTCTCCATCTCAGCGCCGTTATCAAGCAGCAGCACTATATTGGGAGGCACGTCATCGGCTGACACCTGAAACATACAGGTATCGTCAGATAAAACCGGTTTCCCTGCAAGAATAAGGAATACAAACAAAACTAAAATGATTTTTATTAATTTTATGGAGGTTCCCATTACCTTTCTCCTTTGCTGGGTATGTGATTTATTTTAAAGCCCTATCCGGTAAAATCCGGCTTCAACAGCACTGGCCCCGTTGTTTGGACCTGTACTATTAGATTCAATCTTATAATTGATAGCGAAAACTGTCCCCGCAGAATATCCGGAACCAGGCGGCATATTGCTCTTCCCAAGGTATGACACATTTCCGTTAACCTGTAAGCTGTCTGATAATGAATATGTTGCATTAACATCAGCAGGATCAGGAAAAGATAATGGTACATCTTCTGTTATATTGTCTGGGCCATATAAATCAGGGTTAACAACAACATAATGAATTCCTGAATCAGCAGCATAAAATACCATTTTGTTTATTTTATCGTTGCCGGAAATCTGCACTTCGATAGTTGATGTTGTTGTTGCAAAAATACCTAGGAAAGTTAATAACATTAGAAATACTACTGCTATGATCAGTGTCGAGCCTTTTTCATTATTTAAAAAAATGGGCTTTTCTTTCATTGCAAATGTCCTTAAATATCAGCCTTGATTCTATCAAGGACTACATTTCTTGTCGCTCCATTTTGCTGCCATTGCACATACACTCTTATATGTTTAGCATTAACTGCAGGTTCATCAACCGCGATATTCCAGAATATATCATACTGGATATTTGTTGCTCCACTACCCTGTTGAGAACCATCAGGACTGGCTGTGTCATCAATACCGCTGATTCCATCAGCGTCATCATCATTAAGATCCGCATCATCATAAGCAAGGGCCACCAGTTCTTCCATTTTATTCTGCGCAAATGCTGTCGCCTCGGTTAATCCACTGGCATAAGAGTTCCCTTTAACGGCTGACAACTGCATTTTTGCAACGCCAAGAATTCCAATAGCCAGGACTGTTATGGCAATCATGATTTCTATAAGCGTAAAACCTTTTTGATTATCTTGTGTTATTTTGCTCATAAACCCAAGTTCCTGCATTTTACTGTTGTGGTTAAAAGCCGGCGCCGGAAATTATCATTGTATGGCCCCCAATTCTGTCCTCCAGGTGTTGTATATGTGTGGGTATTTACAAATTTTTGATCCGCACGATCACCTCTTGCAAGCATGGTTATCCGAATGCTCCTGATAAGCGTTGGATCAGGCGGAGTCAAGGTTTGTGATTCATCTACGAGTTTATAAAAAAATTCTAAAGCTTGGATATTTTCAGACACAGGTTGGTTATTAGATGTAGCTGTACTTTTTCTTCCCAGTTTTTGTATATTATCAGACGTAT
>JAHJDU010000017.1 GCA_018812385.1 Pseudomonadota bacterium | reverse complement strand
GCCTTGTATATGGGCAACTTCTCGCCCAAACACTGGGTTTTCGGTCAGGCATTAGTTAGCACCCGAAGGAAAATCGCTATTTTTTCCGATTATAGCGAGGGTTAATTTACAATATCATTGGGATAAATGGCATATTTTGAAGACAGAATCATAACGGTTGAAGCTGTTTTTTCAGTATGAAGCACAATTAATTTTCCAGATTCCAGGTTTTCAAGCTGAATAGAATTTTTCTTTTTCAAAGGCCAGAGGCTATTGTCTTTTATTTCGTTCTTTCTGAGAATAGAGTATATCTGTCCGGGTTTAACACTGGCGCTGCCCGCATCAATAAAAGCGATTATATAGTCATTTATCATGAGATGATTGTCTTCAGAACAGATAAGTCTTGCATCTATGGGCGCAGGATTATTTTCAACTATTAAAACAGGCTCTCGTTTATAGTATTCCATAATCAAATCGCCCTTATTTACAGGACTATAGGCATGGGTGATGGATCCTATCACATGGTTTTTTTTTATTTCAAGTATTTTAACCTGTGCTTTAATAAGGTGCTTTACCCCTTTAAACAGATGATGGTTGATTTGTTCCTCCACCCTGGTGGTTGTAAAAATGTGATATGTCTTGCCCACAACCAGCGCGCCTTTGCCTGACGAGTTTATATAAACAATATCATTGGCAGCCATCATAAGATTATTGTCCTGCTCCTTAAGTATCTTGCCCAGAAAGGGTTCTGCCTTTTTTTTAAGAAATCCGACATGATCCATCTTGGAAAAAGAAAAAATAGTTTCAATCTTAACAGGAGAGTCTTTTTGTTGGGTTTGTAAAGTTTTTGCGACCTTGGATTTTAAAACAGGCTTTGTCTTTAAAAAAACCTGTATTTTTTGCCCGGGATATATCCAATGGGGATTTTTAATATCCTTATTCATCTCCCAGAGTCCTGGCCAGTCCCATTGGGAATTGTAGAATTTTTCAGATAAATTCCACAATGTATCTCCTTTTTTTATTGTGTAATAAAATCCTGAGTCTTCTCCGGGTATAAATTGTTTATCCCCCTGGGCAAGTCCTGTTGAACAAAAAGCAAGTCCCCAGAAAATTAATACAAATAGGGCCGTCATTGTTTTTTTACCTGACATGGTTTACTCCTGCTCTGCTATTGTTTATTCTTGAATTCTTGACTTTATTTAACCGCCTGTTCTATAAAAAGTCAAGAATTGTTGCTATTATTAAATAGTGCCTGACCGAAAACCTGAAAATTTTGGAAGCATACGCTCCACTATGAACTGAGTACAAGGCGGGGGATAATTTTAACCGGAGGAATACATTGAGTATTTCGAGGATTAACCCGATTTTATAAGATTGGTTGAGCCCAACGCAGTAATCGGGAAAATTGGCGGTTTTTGGTCGAGCACTAAATAGATTGGATTGAAAATGAAAAAGATTGCCAACCTGCTGTTTGAAGTGAGGATACTAAAGGACATCGTTAGATCCGGATATGCTTTTTTGGGATCTGGGAAAGAAAGTGTTGCTGAGCACAGTTTTATGACAGCCTTTATTTGTTTTGCCATGGCCAGAATAGAACGGGATATTAATAGTGAAAAGCTTGTGACAATGGCCCTTGTTCACGATATTGCCGAGGCAAGAACAGGAGATTTTAACTATGTGGAAAAAAAATATTCCCAAACAGATGAAGCCAAAGCCATTTCCCATCTGACAAAGGGTCTTCCTTTTGGTGATGATATTAAAACCCTTATAGATGAATTTAATTCAGGCGAGACAAAAGAAGCAAAGCTGGTAAAGGATGCAGATCAGATATCCTTTATTCTTGAACTGAAAAAACAGTCTGACATCGGGGCAAAAGGGCCTGAAAAATGGTTGCCTGTTATCCTTGAAAGGCTTCAAACAGACACGGGCAAAAAGATTGCCCAAAGTATCATGGAAACCGGCTGGGATGAATGGTGGATGAACGATTATTCTGAATAAACAAGGATGTGATTCATCCTTTTCTTGTATGCAAGAAAGAAAAAAATATTGACTTTATTTATCCTAATAGGATAAAAGATCTTTACAAAAGAGGTGATCATGCCTTATAATTATTTTAATAAATTCAAAGAAGCATGTAAACACGATAGGAAGAATGTCATTCCATGGGGAGGGGTGCTTAACGATGCTGATAAGTTTTTTAATTTGCGAACAGAAACTCAACTCTATGAATTCATTATACACGATGGACTTGAAGACTTAAATCACCAGAATACAAAATAGTGGGAAAAAAATCCGAAACCCGAAAATATTATCATGGTTTATGCATACACATTTAGAACCATGTGTAAATATGGTTACATAGCAATTATGAGAAACGAATTAACTAAAAAATGGATCATAAAATCCTTCAAACCTTCAACAAATAAACTTTTAGCTGTTGGTAACAATGCTATGCAAATAGCGCTTAAGAAGGCAATTATCGAGAAGAAAGGATAAGGATAATGGATGATTATATTTGCCCGGCTTGTGGTAGTGATGATCTAAGTAAAAGCACATTGGTCAAATCAATTCAAGAACCATTTGCTGGTAAAAAAGAAGTTGAAATTGTTAATTATACCTGTAGTACTTGTGGATTTGATGGTGATATTTTTAAGGAAAATGAAAAGGCACTCCAAGAGTGTATAGACGAATTAAAAATTCGTGCGGTAAAAAATATTCTGGAGGATTTCCAGCAAAATAATTATAGCTTTTCAGCGATAGAGAGGGCTTTAGAAATACCTCAGAGAACTCTTTCAAAATGGAAAAGTGCAAATAGTAAACCATCAGCAGCGGTTGTGGCATTGTTAAAGTATCTACACCTTTTCCCGTGGTTAATTGAGGTTGCTGAACAAAAATATGATTATCCGGCAGCTCAAAGAATTCATATTTCAGATGCATTGGAACAATTCGTTAACCGAATGGCATTCGATAACGAATCCAGAGAGTTAAAAACATCTACAACCATAAGATTTTTACAAGTAGAAATATCAAATCAATCCGATGTATTTCCTGCTGAAAATAATAGTTTTGGCTTCACATTTCCGGAGCTTGCGACAATCTCTACTGGAGGATGAAATGAAAGTTTCAAATTTTATAATTTGTGATGATATAAGGATTGAAATGGGGAACAAACACTCTTTAATGGGAGTTTACTCCGATTCGATAAATTTCCATTCAGTTTTAAATCAAAAAGCACAATGGCCGAAAATCAAAAGCCTTGCTGTGTTTGCACAAATTGAATTCGAGAGGGAAGAAAAGATATCAAATATTCATCAATTTAGCATAGAGATAGATTATGAAGGTGAAGTGAAAGATATTGGTGGAGGCCCCCTTCCACCTACAAAAGAAACTGATAAAAAAGGCATTTTAATTAATGCTATTTTTAACAACTTTCAATTCAAAGGTCCCGGCAACATCAAATTCTATTTTAAATTCTATGACAAAGATAAAAAGTTAATTGATACTGCAGAATCACACAGTGCCTTAAGGGTAGAAGAAACGATTTCAAATAAGGCACGTTGAAAACATAACAGGAAGCCGTCTTTTGCGTTTCAGCTATATATATAAACCCCGAATGTTAGTTAATGACTAAGGATTAATATTGGGGTTTTTCTATGCCCGACCATTTGGCGGAAATGCCAAGATTGGCATTTCCGCCAAATAGAACATTTATCGAAAGGTATTGCAGGTTCCACAAAAGCAAAGGCGGCAAGAAATTTTTAAATCTATTTGAAGTCACCTTGCAGTGCAGGTCTGTTTACCTTGCAACGAACGGATTGCCTGCGATTTTTGTAAAAGTTCTAACGCCCATGCCCTGAAGGGCACAACAAATTATGAAAGAGTAATGAGTGCTGAGTAGTGAGGGAAGCTAAGCTGATGTTGTTTTCTCACTACTCAAAACTCATATCTCAGTTCTTTCATATAAAGTCCTGTAAAGATTTGTCGAGTTTTTCTTTTTCTTCAGCAACAATTTTTTGAAGATCCTTATATGGTATATTCTTTTCCATGCCCGGGCATGCGCCTGCCATGGCATTCCAGTTTTCAGGATGTTTAATAACCGCTTGAATGAAAGGCCAGGCTTTGCACATATATGGCTTTACCGGATGGATGGTGCATTGGTGGATGTTGTCAAAGAAGATACAGGCTCCGTCTTTGCCTTGTGTTAAAACATGCCGTGATCCTGAGGGGTCACAATATATTTCAATAAATTTTTCAGGATCACAGCAAAGGTATGTTGATATATTGATGATATCTTGGCTGGTAACATAAGTGCCGCCAAACCCGTTGCAACAGTTGCCGCAGAGTTGGCATTCAAAAATATCTATGACGGCTTTACCCTCAGACGTCATACCTTTTTTCCATTGCTTTTTGCATGGTCAGCTGGTCAATATATTGCAAATCACCCCCCATGGGGATACCCGACGCTATCCTTGTGAGTTTGATCTTTGTTTTTTTAAGTTTTTCAAGAATATAGGAAGCCGTGGCTTCTCCTTCAACATTGGTCTTGGTGGCAAGGATGATTTCTTTTATTGTTTTAGAAGCAGCCCTTTTCAATAACTCCTGTATCCTGATGTCATCCGGGCCAATACCGTCAATGGGAGAAAGTACGCCACCCAATATGTGGTAGGTCCCAAGAAAGGCGTTTGATTTTTCTATGGCTGCCATATCTGTTGGATTCTCTACAACACAGATACTGGTCTGATCTCTTTGGGGATCAGAGCATATCCGACATTTATCTTTGTCGCTCAGGGCAAAGCACACGGAACATATTTGAATACTTTTTTTCAATTCAATGATGTCGCTGGCAAGGGTTACAGCTTCATGATTCGGGGCATGGAGAATGTGAAGCGCAAGTCGTTCTGCTGTATTTTTTCCAATACCCGGAAGTTTTGACAGGCTGTTAATGAGTTTTAAAATCGGTTCTGGATAATAATTCATGGTTTTTTACAGACCGGGAATATTGAGTCCTCCAGTAAGCTTAGCCATTTCAGAAGACACCATTTCCTGGGCTTTGTTTAATGCATCATTGACAGCTGCTAAAACAAGGTCCTGAAGCATTTCAATATCTTCCGGATCAATTATTTCTTTTTCAAAAATAATGGATTCAATTTTCTGGCCACCATTGGCAATCACCTTGACCATGCCGCCGCCAGAAGAGGCTTCAACCGTTTTTGTGGCTAATTCAGCCTGGGTTTTCATCATTTTTTTCTGAAGATTCTGGGCTTGTTTCATCATTGAACTCATATTTTTCATCATTTGTCACTCCTATCTTATTGATTGATTATCTCACCATCAAACATCTTTTGGGCTTCAACAACAAGGGGGTGGTTGAAGGCCGCTTGCCTGGCTTTTATTTCTTTTTTTTTGTCATCAGGTTCTGTCTTGTTCTTTCCTGAAACGAGCGTTATTGTCAGATGTTTTCCAAGAAATTCTTTGCATATATTTTGCAGTTCAGGCTTTGTTTTTTTAAGCCTTGTTTTATCAAAAGACGAACCATTTTCCAGTTCAACGATAATCTCACTGGTTTCAGTCTGGGTTACCTTGCCTTTGGAAAGAAGGGCAAACATAAAGGGATATACTGGTTCTATTTTATTTAAAAAATCTTTCCATGTTCTGGCTGGGCCGTTTTTATGCGATTCCGGTGAAGGGGATTCATCTGCCTGATATCCGGCTGAGGGCATTGATTCCCGGATAGCTGGAGCTTCTTGTTTTTCCTGCAAAGGCTCACTTGCAAAAGGTTTTTGTAAGGGTTCAAATCCCTGGGTCAGGGATGAAGGTTTTGAATATAGCTGGTTCGGACCTGTCTTGTTTGAACCTAATTGGTTCGCAAGGATATCAAGCTTTGCGATGATGTTATCAATTTGGGCGCCCGGGTTTATTTGAAGCAATTTTAAAAGAACCATTTCAATAGCGGTTCTGGTATGGGATGAATATTTGACAATGGATTCTTCATCCAAAAGGATTTGTAAAATCGTGTTGATAAAACCTGTGGACAGTGACGTAACAGTCTGGAAGATTTTTTCTTTTTCAGAATCTGTGATATTGACAGCCGGGCTGTCCTTGCCACATATTTTAACGATATTCAGATTTCTGAAATGGAAAATAATATCAGAATAAAATTTTTTCAGGTCAATTCCTGAGTTGTTTATTTTTTCTATGATTTCAATGAGCCGGGCACCATTGTTTTCAAAGATTGCCGCTGATATATCATGCATTGTTTGTAAGTCCTGGATGCCAAGACTGTCCAACACACGATCCAGTTGGATTTCTTTGGTGGTGGCTGAGGATAAAACCCTGTCAAGAAGGCTTAATGCGTCTCTTATGGAACCATCAGCTTCCTGGGCAATCAGGTCAAGGCTTAGTTTTTCAATACTGAACCCTTCATTCTTGCAAAGAGCCTGCAAATGATTTGAAATCATTTGCAGAGAAATTCTGCCAAGATCATGGCGTTGACATCTTGAAAGGATGGTAGCCGGGATTTTGTGTACTTCCGTGGTTGCAAAAATGAACATTACATGTTCAGGAGGTTCTTCAAGGGTTTTGAGCAGGGCATTAAATGCAGCAGTAGACAGCATATGGACTTCATCGATAATATATATTTTATACGCTGCCGATGAAGGCATATAAGTGACATTTTCCCTTAAATCCCTGATTTGATCCACGCTGTTGTTGGATGCCCCATCGATTTCAAAAACGTCCGTGCAATGCCCTTCAATGATATTCGTGCAAATTTTACACTGGTTGCATGGGAAGGGAGAAGGGCCTTTTTTACAATTCATTGCCTTGGCTAAAATCCTTGCAATGGTTGTTTTTCCGGTGCCTCTGGGGCCTGTGAAAAGAATGGCATGGGCAACCCTGTCCTGGGAGATTGCATTGGAAAGGGTGGTGGTAACATGAGGTTGACCAACAACATCATCAAATGTCTGGGGTCTATATTTTAGTGCTAATACTTGGTATGACATGTTATCTTAATATGAACTATTATGATTAGGATTGGAAATTATATAAATTGAACAGAAATTGCGAAGAATTTTGGTTCATATACAAGGCGCATTAAAGGTTGAATACTTGATGTATTCGGCCTTTGATGCAACGCAGTAGATGGATCAAAAGACAAGCAATTGCGTTTAAGTAATTTCATTTCCGAT
>JAHJDU010000148.1 GCA_018812385.1 Pseudomonadota bacterium | reverse complement strand
TAGAGTGACCGCAGATGAGATCTGGAATCTTTACCAGGGCTCAGGGCTCAATTTATACACCTGGGATGGCACAAACATACCACCCAAATGCATCACCCTATCAGCCAGCAGCAACTGCTTTTGCTATGTCATACCAGCAGGTATGTGATCGTCCTGAACCAACAGGGATTGGAATAATATAGCTCCAAATTAATAGTCGTAGTGCTCCTGGCTAAAGGATTTTAAAGACTTTTCAACAAACCAAATGCACCTGTCAAGCCAGTGATTTAGGTTATTATGTCCAAAAATAATTTATAAATTGACAAAAAATTACATTCGGTCAATAGGGTTCCCCTTTTGCAAATAATTCTTGAATTCATTTGAAATTCTCTCATCACTTGCCACGCTCTCCCAGAAATCGTGTGCTATTTTTTTTACTGTTTTAATCAGGTCTTTACTGATGTTGGTATTTTTAAGTTCGGGCGGCACAAAAGTAAAAGGCTGAACTTCTCCGCCACTCTTAGGTACAAATCCCATGGAACACATATCATATAGCGGCAACAACCTGAACGATTCTCTCTCTATTGATAGGCTCAAATTACCCAAATGCATGTCCGTATTGTTGATGAGTCGGCCAAAATACCATAAAGATTCTGCATTGAGAGCATCCCGTTCACTAATCATTTTTTTTCTGAACAGTGCATTTACGACTTGTGGCCAATTACTTCCTATTCCCGTAAACTCAGCATCAATAGCCTGAAGTGAAATCATTGGCTTTCTCCCATATTCTCCGGATCTGTCAAATCGTTGGGTCTCCAAAAAGAGTCTTTCACTCATTTGGATAAGCCTGGTTTCTGCGACCGGGAAAAGCCGCCTATGTATAATTTTTGCAGCATGGTATTCAGTAATTAAAATATCACGCCATCTTTTAGCAAGATCATTGTCTCCTTGAGGAGAGAATTTAACAATTACATGTGATGCCCTATTGCCGTTAAAAGCTGTGAATTTTGGCTGTTCTCCGCCAGCGGATGACCCTGGTATATTACCGCTCATTACACTGTCTGCAAGCGCAGGATAATCCTCATCCGAGATAATGACGGGTTTGCATCTAACACGTAATCGTGCTTGTTCACCAAATTTAAAATTACCAGGCAGATCATCACCATTGGATATTAAATAACGGCCAATGTGATTGGTATTCCAATGCCTTGGGTCAGTTGGAAAATCGTCAGATTGAGATGCCATCTCCTGTGCAATCTGACGACCCAAAAAACCCTGAGGTCTCAGATCAAAAAGGAAATATGGCAAATCATCGTATAGGCCATCGTTATTTTCGCCCAACAATAAGGGGGGAATATCTGTGACTGGCTCTATAAAGAAACCGCCATGACTCAACGGGCGTATATATGCAATTAAAACAGTGTTCCCATCTGCATCAATCATACTCAGAGGTAGTTTGTCGTTACCGCCAAAAGCATTACATGTTGCAGCGTATCTTATTGATCGGCCCTTCTGCAACTGGATAACACTATCTCCCATTCCTCTAAGTTGGCGTGCCACAGAACTCTGGCTCAGGCCTGTTGCTGCCTGAATTTCTTTGGATGTTGAGGGTACTCGCTCCAAATATTCCCTTATAGAAAGTGGCATATCATAGCTCCTGATGAATAAGACTAATAAACTGATTAGATAAATTTCAACATGATAATCTTAAAAAGATAATTTTATCAATATATTAGCCATAATAGTATATAAACAATGATTCATTATATGACTAATATAAAGAATGTCAATCCAAATGATCGAATGAGAAGAAGCAGCCAAATATAGCTTTCTCCTTTAAAGAGGGTGCAAACTCAACAAGCAACATGCTGTGGCTGCAACATACAAGATAAATGGTAATCTTTTGTCGATCCAGTGCGAAAAATATCAATGATGAGCAACCCGATCCAATTCTTCACGTATTACCTGACGAATAACCGCCTCGTCGAGTGGTTTTCCGCTTTTCGCGAGATATTCTCTAAGGGCCTCATTAATCATTGTCTGGTACCCATATCCTGCTTTATCCGCTCGTGCACGGAAATCATCAAGGATGTCCGTATCAAGATACATTGTAACTCTGGTTTTTCCTTTAGTAGGAACAACCTGGCCTCTTTTGGCATTTTCAAAATTATATTCCGTTTTCATATTGTTTCCTTTCCGTTGGTGTTGCCTTTCTGGCCGAAATCAAACGGATGGTATCGGCACTGTATGAATAAACAACTGCGATCCTTCGACCAACTGCATCAGTACCAATGGTCACAAATCGCTGTTCAGTCGCAACGACCTGCTCTTCTAAAGTCATGGCAAATGGATCATAAAGCACCATCTCTACGTCGGAGAAGCGGATCTTATGTTTCTTGAAATTGATTTCAGCCTTATTTGGGTCCCATGTTACCCTCATAACGAAATATATACATATATTATATGTATATGTCAATAGCCGTTTTTAGTTTTAGATTTAACTATCCGAAACTAGTGTTATGTGTTTAAAGTATAGGAGTTGCTTTTATGATGATGAAAAAAAAAGAAGCGCAAGAAGTTGCTTCGAAATGGTTACCTGCTTGGACAGGAAATGAAGCCATGAAACCTTTTGATCTCATAGAACACCCTGAGGGCGGGCGGTTCCGCGAGGTATTCAGATCCGCCAAAACTGTATTCACACAAGATGGCACTGCAAGATCAGCCTTAACCCACATCTATTTCTCACTGAAACCGGGTGAAGTAAGCAGGTTTCATAGAGTGACCGCAGATGAGATCTGGAATCTTTACCAGGGCTCAGGGCTCAATTTATACACCTGGGATGGCACAAACATACCACC
>JAHJDU010000147.1 GCA_018812385.1 Pseudomonadota bacterium | reverse complement strand
TCTCTTGACCCGCATCCGCTCCTGCCTGAGCTTATACAGGTCTTCTTCAAAGAGTGAATCAAAGGCGACATCAAAGGACTCCCTGATGCCTTTGAGGAGGAAGGCCAGGTGATCAAATGTCTGTGATAAGGATTCCGTGAAGTTCTTAACATTGTGCAGGGTGTAAATGCTCATTTCCTCTTTGTCATGTTCCTGTTTTTTATGTTTCTGGTGATTTTTGAAGATCATATACCCGGCAAATGCGAGTAGAATGAAAAATCCGTAAATTTTAAGATAAAATAGAATATTGGCAAAGATAAAGGACACCGCAAAGGCAATAAAGGCTGTCATGAACCACCCGCCAATGACGGTCAGAACGCCCGTAACTCTGTAGACGGCACTTTCCCGGCCCCAGGCCTGATCAGAAAAACTGGTTCCCATGGCGACCATAAAGGTCACATATGTTGTGGATAAGGGCAGTTTCAAGGATGTTGCAAAAGAAACAACTGCACTGGCCACCATCAGGTTCACCGAAGCGCGAATCAGATCAAAGGACGGTTTTTCGACAGAGGAGATTTTTTTACTTTCCACAACCGGTGCAAGGCGGCGGGAAATGGTTTTTCTAACGATTTCAGGAGTGAGATTTTTTATAATGTCGAACGTAGAACCAAACATGTTGACTATTTTTCTGGACAGCCAGATAGATTCAAATTTTTCTGTCCCTTCATCCTGCTGGCCCAGGCGGATTTCCGTTTCCGTAACCGTCCTTGCTTTTTTTGATAACCATAGCGTGATAACCATTATGAGGCCGGCTATCAGCATGATATACGTCTGGGAGTGGACTTTTTTGCTTAAGGCGGTCATTGTGATATTTAAGGGATCACTGGATGCAATGGCATTTTGAAAGGCATTGAGGCCGGCCAGGGGAACACCTATAAAATTGACCAGATCATTGGCTGCAAATGCCATGGCAAGGGCAAAGGTTCCGATGAGGACAATGGGTTTCAAAATATTAATTTTAAAGAGTGATATCAGAATTTGGAAAATAAAGGCCGAGACAATAAAAATGCCGGACATGATGACGACGGAATGTCCCTTTATCCAGGTAATTGTCCCGGCATCCATGAATGTTGCACCTTTGGAGCCTTTCACAAGGATAAAAAAGGTAATGGCGGTCATGGCCATGCCGCCCCATAACGCCCCGTATTTTTTCAACCGGTTCTGATAGTCAAATGTAAAGATCAGACGGGACAAAAACTGCATCAGAGCGCCGGCGAAAAAGGCAATTACAATGGACAAAAGAATGCCGCCCACAATGGCCAGGGCTTTAGCCGTATTAATATAATCCCATAATGCCATGGTGCTGTTTGATGCGGCCATGATTTTTATGATAGACATCGCCACGGCTGCTCCCAGCAGTTCAAATACAATGGATACCGTTGTTGAAGTCGGCAATCCGTGAGTATTAAACAGATCAAGCAACAAAATATCAGTGATCATCACAGCCAGAAAGATGGTTAAAAGTTCCGGCATGGTAAAAAACTGGGGATGAAAAATTCCTTTTCTGGCCACTTCCATCATGCCGCCTGAAAAGGTAACACCCGCTAAAATCCCTAAGCTTGCAACGATCATGATGATGAAAAAAGGAGCAGCCTTGGAACCGATGGCAGAATTCAAAAAATTAACTGCATCATTGGTCACACCGACCATCAAATCAAATATGGCAAACAATATCAGCATGCCGACAATCACATAGCATAGTTGAAGACCCATAATGTTCTCTCTTTTTATATTTAAAATTTATTCAAAAAAGGCTGACAATAGAATCAGCCCTGATATGTTTCTAATACTTGACACTATATTTAGAATAGATATAGATAGGAAGATGTTTTTAGTCAAGAAAAGTATGAATATTATAAAATTTTTGCTGATTTTTGGCATAGTTCACCAATAATTCCACAAGTCAATTTTTAAAATAAAAATTCGGGGAAATTCGGGGGACTTGATGGATGATAGAAGGATATGGGTTGATGCAGATGCATGCCCTGTGGTGATAAAAAATATTTTGTTTAAAGCCGCCCAACGGGTTGGATTTTTTTTGACACTTGTCGCAAATAAGCAGATGTATATCCCCAGTTCAAAATGGATTACACTGATTCAAGTGGCACCGGGATTTGATGAAGCAGACAATGAAATCGTAAACAGGGTAAGCCCTGACGACATTGTAATTACAGGTGATATCCCTTTGGCAGTTCAGGTATTGGAAAAAGGAGGGCACGCACTTAATCCAAGGGGAGAGTTGTATTCCAGGGATACCATTCGTGGAGTTCTTTTGATGAGAGATTTCAAAGATACACTTCGATCAAGTGGTATTGAAACTGGTGGTCCACCAGCACTCAGCCAGAAAAATCGGAATCTGTTTGCTGCAAACCTGGATAAACTATTGCTGAAAACAATTGGTTCCTGAGCTAAATGAAAATAAGCTGTTGTGGATTTTAAGGGGACAGGACCTCAAAAATATATTATACTATTCGCCTTGATAAAAAAAACAAGAGAAAGGCAACAGGTCGTCTGGAGAATCAAAATGTATGTCCCGCTTCATTACCAGGTTTCAGAATATGATTGTGTCCCGACAGCATTTATTAATGCCGTCACCTATCTGTTTGAGAGAAATGAAATTCCCCCCATGGTGATCAGCCATATCTACCTGTACAGCCTGGATACCGTGGGCAGAAACGCCATGTTCGGTATCGGGGGGACCAGCAAGTATGCGGCCCGCCTGCTTGGAAACTGGCTCAGTTCCTATAAAATGAAAAAATTTTCAGTCTATACGGAGTTCCTTGAAAAATATGAGGTCAGCCTGATAGCCGGCAGCCGGATTCATACCTGTCTCCAGGATAAGGGAATCGTCCTGTGCAATATGTTCCTGACCCCCAAAGAAGAGCATTATGTCCTGATTCTTGATATGGATGAGGAATGGGTCTATATTTTTGATTCCTACCGGCGGGTAAACATCCGGGGAATGAAGGACAATGTCCATATCCTGCCGTGTGAAGACGGGCGGTCCCCGAACCTGAAGATCAGGAGGAGCTGGATCACCCAGGAGACAAACAAGCGGTTCTACCTCGGCCCGATCCATCTTCGGGAAAGCCTGCTGGTCTGGAGAAATGCGTGAACATCATCCACACCTCTGACTGGCACATCGGCCGGTCACTCTATGGACGGAAACGGTACGATGGAAAAGATTCTTCAAAGGATAGGAGACCTCAGATCCATTGACAGTGATGCCTGGCTGGAGATTGGGCCTGGCTCGGACATCTTTCCAATACCATTTGCCGAAAATGGCAGCGCTGCCAAATTCGGCAAATGCCGATTTATCCCGAGGTTTCACAGTTGCCTATGTGGCATCAAAAAGAGCTTGAAACAATCAATGTGACTCAACCAAATAATGTTAAGAAATTTAAAAATAAATGCCACTATTTTGCAAAGCATCATAGGATGATTCTTGATTAAGATTAAGAAGGTGCTGACAAATATGTTAACAAATCACAAGTATAACTTGTTAAATCATAATAATTTTAAACTACTTGCTTGAATTTAGTTTAATTTTGACTTATAATCACAAACATGACTGGTGAAAATAGAAACATATTAAACCGAATTCTTCGTAACTGGCCCAGAGGAACAGTGGGTACATTGACGTGGTTTCGAGATCATGGCGGATATCAGCAGCTATTAGATTATTATCAGAAAGCACCCTGGGTAACTAAAATAGGAAGCGGCGCATATATTCAATATGGAG
Source organism: Pseudomonadota bacterium (assembly GCA_018812385.1). Taxonomy (GTDB): domain Bacteria; phylum Desulfobacterota; class Desulfobacteria; order Desulfobacterales; family Desulfobacteraceae; genus Desulfobacula. The sequence goes on along the minus strand of JAHJDU010000147.1, from coordinate 6,814 downwards.
ATTCTGTTGATTGGCAAGGGGGATTATATGCTGTTCAAAATCAATTAAGTCTTTCCGTGCATGTTGGTGGGAAAACTGCCTTGGAATTATCCGGATTCGGACATAATCTCCAATTGGGACGAACAGCAAAAATATATCTTTTTGCATCGGGAAAAATTCAACTGCCAAAGTGGTTTATGAAACATCCATGGGAAGATGAATTGTGTTTTAAAAGATTAAATATTTTTCAATCCCGGCCAGATTTTGGATTAATGGATTTTAATGCGGGCAATTATGAAATAAAAGGGTCTGCACCCGAACGCTCCATGATTGAATTTTGTGCTCTGGTTCCTAATTACCATTCGTTTGAAGAGGCTGGTCATTTTATGGAGAGTCTATTATCATTGCGATGCGGACACTTGCAAACCCTTCTTGAAACATGCAGTTCAATAAAAGCAAAACGATTATTCCTCTATTTTGCGGACACTTATAACATGCCCTGGTTTCAGAAATTGGATATAAAAAATATTGACTTGGGAAAAGGGAAACGACAGGTTGCAGCCAATGGGATTCTAAATAAAAAATATCAAATAACAGTCCCTGATGAAATAAAGAATATCAGTTTAAAGGATATCCCATGAACCTGAAAAAATATTTTGAACAGGCTAAATTAATGCTGTCCATTCTTCCAATAGTGGGACAGGAAAAAGATTTTGCCCTAAAAGGCGGAACTGCTTTGAATTTTTTCCATTTGAATATGCCTCGGTTATCTGTTGATATTGATTTAACATTTCTTCCAATTAAACCAAGGGATGAAACTTTAAAGGATATTACAAATTCACTAAGCAGGATTTCAGATAGTGTTAAAAGATTATTCCCCCGGTGTCAGATTCAAAAATTAAAAATAAAAGATACGGGTTATACATACAAACTGATTATTAAAAGCCAAGACAGTCTGGTTAAAATAGAGCCTAATTTGATATTGAGGGGAAGCTGCTATCCCCCGATTTCAAAACCATTATGCAAAAATGCCGGTGACATTTTCAAGATGGAAATGGAAATCCCGGTACTCTCTTTTGCAGATCTTTATGGTGGTAAGATATGTGCAGCTTTGGATCGTCAGCATCCTCGGGATTTATTTGATATCAAGCTCCTTTCTGAGGCAGGAGGCCTAAATGAAGAAATCAGTCAAGCGTTTGTTGTATACCTTGCCAGTCATAATCGACCCATGTCAGAGTTGCTTTCTCCAAATTTTAAAGATTTTAGACAGGCATATGAAACTGAATTCAAAGGTATGTCATCAATAGAAGTCAGTTATCAGGAACTTGAAAAAATAGGTAAAGAATTGCCATCTCTGATATTATCCAAACTATCAAGTAATGAACGAAAATTCCTATTGTCTGTTAAAATGGGAAATCCTAATTTCAGTTTGCTTTCAATTTCAGGTCTTGAAAACTTACCAGCTATCAAGTGGAAGGTTGAAAATATATTAAAAATGGAATCCAAAAAGAAAATTACAGCAACTGAAAAACTGAAATCAATTTTAGATTTATCTCAACAATAGAATGCTACGGATTTCACAGTAGATTCTGTGCCTATGAATGTTGGGCATCAATCTTTAGTTTTGATAACCTAAAATTGACCCATTAAAGTAAGAAAGTATAACCCAAAATTGACCCACCTTTAATACCTTACGATAAACATTATGCAATTTGTAGAAAAAGATATTGAAGAAGTTATGCAGGGCAAAGAGTTTGAAACTCTGAACGACAGCCAAAAAGAACAGGTAATAACAGAACTTCACAATCGCTGGAGTGATCCAGGCAGTGAAATAGTCCGGCAGCAGAAAAAAGGCATATTGGGTGTTACCAGCAGGTATGTGATCGTTCTGGGCCAACAGGGATCGGAATAATACAGCTCCAAACAAATAGCTGTTTGAGTTGCGCTTTTTCTTCAGTGCTGGCTTGCGGATTTATTACACCATCAAAAATGACAGAGTTGTCATTCTGCTGGTGGGTGGAGACAAATCGACCCAAGAGAAAGACATTGCCAAGGCCACTGAGCTTTTGGCGAAACTGGAGGATTAAATCATGGCACTTAAAACCAAACCCTTTGACATAGCCGAACACCTAAACAGCCCTGAAGATATTCGCGACTTTCTGCAAGAGGTGGCGGCCACCGGCGATGAGTCGGACTTTATTCACGCCCTGAGCACTGCGGCCAGGGCAATGGGCATGACCGAGGTGGCCAAAAAACTTAAAACCTTTTTAGGCGCAAGAGGACAAGATGATACTATTTTAGGCGTAGTTGGCATTGAGGTTAATCAGACATCAAGGTCTATTAAGATCTTTAGCTGTTCATCCAAACCACCGAAAGAACGGTTTAGGAAAGCGGCTTCTCAATGATTTAGAATCCTTTGCTCAAGCAAACGGCATCAAGGCTATATACTTGCTCACAACAACTGCAGCAGACTTTTTTTTAAAATCAGGTTATCAGGTGTCATTAAGGGCGGCAGTACCAAAAGCTATTCTGGATACAGAAGAATTCAAAAATATTTGTCCATCCTCATCCATATGTATGTATAAAAAATTCGCTATGACATAACATATTTTCTTCACCGGACGCTTACTGCGCTAGTGAGATCGAACCCTGCACATGGCGTATTTCATCTGATCAACAGCTTTTTTGGCCTGTAAGCGCAAAGGAAAACCCCGATCTCATCATCTTTTATCCGCCCTACTTCGACCTTAAATCTATATCTGGCCAACTGGGTCACCACTATCAGGGATTTTGGTCCAAAAGGAAGTCCTGCGGATCACGGCATACACTGGCGTAACGCCATTGAGAAAGGATATCTTGAGGGACCTGCCATTTATACCTGTGGTAAAATATTGTATGGCCCTGTCGTTGATCCGGCCGGGGAGGTTGAAATTCAGGTGGGAAAGGATTTTTCCGGTAGACTGCCAAACGACATCATCAAAATCGTGGTTACAGGTCCAAATGAAAAACTGCCCATCGCTAAATCCGATTTTACATACTTGCCGCAGCTAAGAGATTTTTACAATGTATTTCACAGCAAGGAGAGTTTACCATGAAAGTATTTGCGATTAATTCCAGTGCCAGGGTCGGAGGGGAGAGCAAAACCGAATTAATTTTGAATCAGTTAATTAAAGGGATGGAAGAGGAGGGCGGCTGCTATTTTGCGATCAATAATAATGAAATACATTACAGCCTGGGATCCGCTGCAAAGCCTGATATTACAATCACCACCCCTTTTGAACTCTGGATGGATATTGTCACAAAAAAAGCAGACTGGGTGCAAATGTTTATGGCGCAAAAATATAAAGTTGAAGGGGATATCAATCTTTTGATGAAAATGGGTTAAGCCACTAATTATTAATCAAGCATGTTGACTTTATCGAAGTATATTCCGAAAAAGTCTTGACTATTTCGGAATATATGCCAGAATAGACGTTATGAAACGATACTTGGAAAAATATATTCAGGAAGATTTAGATAAAAAAATTATATTGTTGACTGGACCTCGGCAAACAGGAAAGACTACGCTGTCTAAAATGCTGAATAATAATTTTGATTATTTCAACTTTGATAATCTGGACGACAGGTTAAGCTTGCAGGAAAAATCCTGGGATAGATCAAAAGCCCTTGTTATTTTTGATGAACTCCATAAGCTTAAAAACTGGAAATCATGGTTAAAGGGTGTTTACGATACCGAAGGCATACCGCCTTCAATACTTGTAACAGGAAGTGCCAAACTTGATACCTATAGAAAGGTTGGCGATTCATTGGCTGGAAGATTTTTCCAATTTAGAATGCACCCATTGGATTTAAAAGAAATCAATACTTTTATAGAAACAGATAACCTTGAAAAAGAGCTGGACAAGCTACTATTGTTTGGTGGTTTCCCTGAACCATTTCTGAATGGAACAGCCCGGTTTTATAATCGCTGGAAAAAAACACACCTTGATATCATTCTAAAACAGGACCTTATTGATCTTGAGAATGTTCAGCAGATCATTCAAATCGAAACACTGATCCAATTGTTGAAAAACAGAGTGGGCAACCCCATATCATACAGCTCTTTAGCCCGGGATCTGCAATGCTCTGACAAGACAGTTAAACGGTGGTTGACGATACTTGAAAACATGTATGTCATTTTTAAAGTACCCCCTTTCCATAAAAATATTGCCAGAGCAATTCAAAAAGCACCCAAGTTCTACTTTTATGATACCGGGCAGGTCATAGGTGACCCAGGCATAAAATTGGAAAATACTGTTGCCTGTGCCATACAAAAGGAAATACATTTTCGGGAAGACTGTTTTGGTGAAGAAAAAAACCTTTATTATCTGAAAAATAAAGATGGAAAAGAGATAGATTTTTGCACCACATCGAACGGCATCCCGGCACTACTGGTGGAGGTGAAATGGAAAGATGGAAGCCTGACTCCCAATTTCGAAATTTTCAAACAATTCTTCCCAAAACTCAAAATGGTACAGATTTCAAAAGAATTGAATAAAGAAAAAACATTTCCAAATGGAGCCGAAATCAGAACCGCTCATGAATGGCTTGCAGGAATAAGCCTGCCTTAAATCTATTAAAATTGGATAAGATATTATTTATATTCCAACCAGGAAATGCTGCGGATGATACCGCAGGTTTTCACGGCGGCTGAAGCATAACAATGAATTCCGGGGACATGATACTTAATTCCAACAAAAAAAAGCACCAGGTGATACCGGCGATTTTCAATTTAATTAAGGAAAAACTATGAAAGATCAGAATATTCCATTTCAAACTATTGACTGGACAAAAATTTCCAAAACAGAACACAAAGGTGAAACAGGAGTTGCATTTTGGCAAACAGTACAATTCCCAGGATTACGGATTAGAATCGTTGAATATTCAAAAGGGTATCTTGCTGACCATTGGTGTGAAAAAGGCCACATAGTGCATTGTTTGGAAGGCGATGCTGTTAATGAACTGAAAGATGGTACAAAATCTATTTTGACTAAAGGGATCTCATATGTGGTTTCAGATGAATTAAGCTCACATCGCTCGGTTACAGAAAATGGTGTAAAGTTAATGATTATCGATGGAGATTTTTTAAAATTGAAAAACTGATTAGAAATTGATACTGGTGTATAACAGCAGCATACACGCAATTGGTACTCGCTGCCCTCCTGCCCATGGCGCAGGTCAGTACCACGATTAAAAAGTTTGCTATTTTACTATTTAGATAGGAGAGATTCATGTCGGAATTCAAAGATGTCACAATAATTAAAAAAGCAAGTGTTTACGGGATGGTATCATACGCATATCATCCAGACCCCCATGTCGACCCAGCGCTTCAACGCTGGCTCAATAATGGAGACAGATAAATTTAGTATCGTGGCTGTTTGTGAACCCCGACTTCGCCCTGAGGCTTAAAATAGTTTGTAAAAAATTCGGGTATTTTAGTTTCAAACTCCATTTCTTCATTATTAAAGGGGTGTTTAAATCTGATCGAAAAAGCATGTAACGCCAAACGCCCCTTCTCGTTCTCACTATACTTTAAATCACCGACAATGGGATGCCCAAGTTCGGACAAGTGAACACGGATTTGATTTTTTTTACCAGTCAAAAGATCAATTTCCAATATACTATAGTTCTTAGACTCATTTTTTACCGTATATTTTGTCTTGGCAAACTTTCCTTCTTCTGGGTTCTCAACAGAGTGCATCATATAATCTTCTCCTTCAGCAAGATAAGACTCAATGATTCCACTTTTTTTTGTTAAATTACCATGGACGATAGCCAGGTATTTTTTTTCTACATCGTCCCACTGGCTTGCAAATTTCTCACGAATCTTGAAACTTTTAGCAAAGACCAATACTCCAGAGGTCTCACGATCCAAACGATGTATAACAAACAGGTTGACCTTTGCCCTTGGATTGCCTTTTTTAACGTAATTTATAAGCAATTGATGAGCTGTATTTTCTTTTTCGTACTTCGCTTTAACGCTCAAAAGACCTGAGCTCTTATCAATGACAATGATGTCCCGATCCTCATACAGAATACTGATGCCAGCAGGCACATATTTAGATCTTATTTTTATTTTTGATTTAATCACAGTTGTTCCTAATAAATTTTTGCTTAACACGTCTCGAATGTCAATTTTGATCAATTAACATACTTTAAAGGCCTGACTTCATGTGATATATATTAAATCCATCTTAAAAGTCAAACCCATGTTGGCGGTGTAAGAATAAGATGCCGGGTGTGACCGGTTATTTTCAAAGGTGATGCTTTAGAATTCTGAGGATAAAGGAACAAAATGAAACCCAGACAGAATTTGAGAAAAGGAATGATTCTATTCTCGTTTTTTCTATAGTTTTTAAGCAATCAGTGTATACTGCTTTGGTTGGTCGTGGAGGCTTTCTTGGCAAGCTTGATATATTTGAATCTGATATCAAACAGCTTTGGTCAGACAAGAAATATGCACAGTGTTGCTTGGACTTCCAGGCAATTAGCCCGCTGAAGAGGGGTTAATCTCTATTACTGAGTCGTTATCGAACTGTTCTGCATGTCATACGACTGCTGAAAATGGGATTTATGACGATGATAATGTGATAATTCCTAAATGCAGATAATTCCGGGGACACGATACTTAATTCCAACAAGATGGCACTGCAAAATCAGCCTTAACCCACATCTATTTCTCACTGAAACCGGGTGAAGTAAGCAGGTTTCATAGAGTGACCGCAGATGAGATCTGGAATCTTTACCAGGGCTCAGGGCTCAATTTATACACCTGGGATGGCACAAACATACCACC
>JAHJDU010000016.1 GCA_018812385.1 Pseudomonadota bacterium | reverse complement strand
CTTTTTTTTTGTAAATTCAAAGGTATCCATTTTAAGGGTATCAGCCCGGTTTTTTTTTGGTTCTTTTTCTTATTCTTGTGAATTTTTAATTTAGTCGTCATAATTTTTTTAGAACAGCTTCAACAAGACAAATGGAATTATTCTTAAAATTTGTATGCATGTTTTCACCGAAAAATTTTGCATTGTCGCCAAAAACTAGGCCTGGGCCCAGGGCGTTTACGCGCACGGGGTTTTTTTGAGACATAGCTTTGACTTTTTTCCACCATGAACATGCCCCAGGGGTTTCATCGGAATAGGAAAGAGTTTTAAAACCTTGTTTTTCAAGGATTGGGGACATGATATTCCAGGGTTCAAGAAAGGATATGCCCGGGGATGCAGCCCAGGGAACGGGAAAAACAAGGGTGTTGTTTTCCCCCTTGGTAATCTCATGTAAAATCAGCTTGCCCTCTGGTTTTAATACTCTGAAAAATTCTTTGATTGCCCTTGATTTGTCTTTGATATTCATTAAAACATGCTGGCATAAAATGGCATCAAAGGTATTTTCTTCAAAGGGCAGATCAAGAATGGAACACTGCTGGAAACTCACAAGGTTTTCAAGTTTGGTACATTGGGTTAGAAAATTTGCCGCAGGGATAAATTGGTCTGCCAGATCAATTCCGATCACCTGGCAGTCAAATTGTCTGGCAATAAGTCTTGAAGACCCTCCAATACCACAGCCGGCATCAAGAATCAGTGCATCACGGGACAAATTTATTTTTTTCAAAAGTTCAATACTGGCCACAGCTCCGCCCGTGTGGAGCTGATCAATAGTGGAAAGATCTTTGGGTTCAAGGGTTGAAAGATTTTTCCCGGCTTTGATTAATGCGATTTTAATCTTTTCAGTAAGATTGTCAGAATTATAGTGTTTTTTTATTTCTGATTCCATAGTTAATGGGGTCAGGCTTTCCTTATTGTGGTTATTGCGCAATAACCACAATAAGGAAAGCCTGACCCCGTTCCGTGACTCTCACGATTTAGGATTTAAGTTCTTCAATGGATCCGAAAAAATCAAGGGACTCTGGATTTTTTAGTGCATCCTTGTTTTTTACTTCCTTGCCCTCTATCATTTTTTTAACGGCCAGTTCAACCTTTTTCATGTTAAGGGTATAGGGAACATCCGGACATGCAATGATTTTAGCCGGGACATGCCGTGGAGAGGCATTGGCCCGGATATCTGCCCTGATCCTGTTTTGAAGCTCATCCGTCAGGTCAAAGCCCGGGGCTGTTTTTACAAATAGAATGACCCTGACATCATTGTTCCAGGATTGTCCCACAATCACAGAGTCTTCAAGCTCTTCCATGGCATCCAGGCGACGGTAGATTTCAGCCGTTCCGATTCTCACACCGCCTGGATTGAGGGTGGCATCTGATCGGCCGTACATGATGACTCCGCCTCGTTCCGTGATCATGATAAAGTCCCCGTGGGTCCAGATTCCAGGGTATTCATTAAAATAGGCTGAATGGTATTTGGAACCGTCATCATCCCCCCAGAAAAAGATGGGCATGGATGGGAAGGGGGCCGTACAGACAAGCTCGGCCTGCTGTCCCACCGTGGGCTTGCCGTTTTCGTCATAGGCATATACCTTCATGCCAAGACCCCGGCATTGAAGTTCTCCCGTATAGACAGGGCCCATTGGGTTGCCCAGGGCAAAACAGCCGTTCAGGTCTGATCCGCCGGATATGGATGCCAGCTGGAGATCTTGTTTTACTTCATTATAGATGAATTCAAAATTTTCATCTGAAAGGGGGGAGCCCGTTGAAAGAACGGATTTTAAGGCAGACAGGTCAAACTGCTTGCCCGGTTTTACCCAGGCATTTTTTAAGGCTTCAATATATCCGGCACTGGTCCCGAAAACCGTGATTTTTTCATCCTGGGCCATTTTCCACAAGGCATCAGGGCCGGGGTGAAAAGGATTGCCGTCATAAAGGACAAGGGTGGCTCCCACGCTTAATGAACAGGTCAGCCAGTTCCACATCATCCACCCGCAGGTGGTAAAATAAAAAATAATATCCTCTTCTTTTAAGTCTGTATGCAGAACCAATTCTTTTTTCTGGTGTAAGAGAACTCCGCCCACACTCTGTACCATGCATTTGGGAAGGCCCGTGGTGCCGGAAGAATACATGATATAAAGGGGATCATCAAAATCCATCTGCTGAAAATTAATTTTTTTTGCAATTGGGTCTTTAAATTCTTCATACAATACAGAATTGGCAAGGCTGCTGATATCTGGTTTTAGCGATACATAGGGAATCACGACAATTTTTTTAATGGAAGGGATTTCCTTGACAATTCCG
>JAHJDU010000146.1 GCA_018812385.1 Pseudomonadota bacterium | reverse complement strand
TGCTCGTGGATGATGAAGAAGCGATCCTTACAATGGAAAGACGATTGCTGGAGCGTCTGGGGTATCAAGTTGCTTCACGTAGCAGCAGCCTTGAAGCCCTTGAAGCTTTCAGGGCTGACCTTGACAAATTTGATCTTATCATCACTGATATGGCAATGCCAAATATGTCCGGGGATAAACTATCGGCTGAACTGATTAAAATACGTCCTGATATTCCAGTATTGCTTTGCACAGGATTCAGTGAAGCCATGTCTGAAGAAAAGGCTGAATCTATAGGTATTAAGGGCTTTTTGTTAAAGCCGATTGTAATGAAGGATCTTGACCAGAAGATACGTGAAGTGATGGATGGAAAATAATATGGAAAATAAGATGAAAGAAAAAGAATTCGAAGAAATATTCCAAAAGTTTTCAGAATATTCTCTTACAGGAATTTATATTATTCAAGACGGGTACTTTGTTTATGTAAATCCAAAATTTGCCCATATTTTTGGCTATACCATTGAAGAGTGCCTGAACAAAACGCATTTTAGCAAATTCGTCCATCCAGATGACCTGGGACTGGTTGAAGAACAGCTTAGGAGACGGGCGGCTGGAGAAGTCACCTTTCTCCAATACGGGTTCAGAGGAATAAAGAAAAACGGTGCAATGATCCATGTCGAAATTTATGGATCTTCTATCCTTTATAAGGGCCGGACTGCTGCAACGGGAACCATGCTGGATGTCACGGATCGCAGGCAGGCCGAAGAGATTAATAAAACACTATTTGCTATTTCAAATGCAGTGAATACCACCCCGAATCTTCAAGATCTCTATGTAGCCATCCATAATTCATTAGGCAATATCATGGATGTCACCAATTTTTTTATTGCCCTTGTGGATATCAAAGAAAATTCCCTGCATTTCCCATATCACGTGGATACAGTGGATGATGAATTTTCACCCATTACAAATTTTGATACGAATGGTTCTTTAACTGGTTTGGTATTTTCCCAGAGCAGGCCTGTTTTATTGAAAAAAAAGCAACTTGAAAAACGGGCAAGCCAAAAAGGTGTAAGGGGTGTACTGCCATTGATCTGGATGGGAGCGCCTTTAATTGTTAAAAAAGAGGTTATCGGAGTGGTGGCTGCCCAGAGTTACTTGGATCCCAACCTTTACACTGAACAAGATCTGCAAATACTTTCCATGGTCTCTGATCAAATAGCCATCGCTATTGACCACAAACGCACGCAAGATGCATTAATGGAAAGTGAAAAAAAATACAGATACCTTTTTAAGAATGCCCCTGCAGGAATTTTTGAAATTGATTTAGAAAAATTTAGATTCATTAATGTGAATGAGTTTATGTGCAAAAATACGGGTTATTCAGAAAAAGAATTTTTATCCATGAATCCCCTGGATTTTTTAACAAAAAACAGTAAAAACTTATATATGGAAAGACTTGAAAAACTTTCTACTGGAGAAAAGCTGGCTCGCAACGTTGAATACAATATTATTAAAAAAGATGGCCAACAATTAAGTGCTATTTTAAACAATGATTTTATTTATAAAAATGGGAAGTTGACAGGAGCACGGGTCGTTGCCCATGATATTACGGAACTTAAAAAGGCCCAGGAAGAAAAAATAAAGGCTCAAAAAAGTGCAGGTGAAAATGAAAAACTGGCATTGGTTGGACAGATAGCAGGAAAAATAGCCCATGATTTTAATAATATGCTGACTATTATTATGGGTAATATTGACCTTGCATTAATGGATTGTAAAGATGCTGCAATAAAAAAGACACTTGAGTTAATTTATAAAGAGACCATGCGAGGGAAAAGTTTAACAAAAAATCTGGTTGCCTTTGCCAGAGACCAGGAGCCCAGACAGGAATTTTTCAGAATTAATGAAAAAATTGATCTTGTTATCAATCTATTGAAAAAAGACCTGGAAGAAATCGAACTTATCAGGGAATATAAGACAGGAGTACCGGAACTGTTAGCTGATCCTGGAATGATCGAGCATGCACTTATAAATCTTATACAAAATTCCATCCATGCCACAAGTAAAATTGAGCATCCCAGAATAACAATAAAGACTGATTGTATTGATAATATGATCTGCTTTGAAATTGAGGATAACGGATGTGGAATCCCCAAAGAACAGATGAAAAATATTTTCATACCTTCTTTCACACTAAAAGGAGATAAGGATGGAACAGGTTCCTATAAAACCGGTATTAAAGGGACTGGTTATGGATTATCCAACGTAAAAAAATATATTGAGCAGAATAATGGCAATATCTCTATGAAGTCTGTGTTTGGCACAGGTACAAAATTTACAATCAGTCTGCCTGTAAAAGAATTGACAGAAGAAGAAAAATAGAAATATTAATTTTCTACCAGAAGAAGGATATGGGCATGAAAAATCAAAAGGAGCCATTATGTTTGACTATCTTTTAAATGATAAACAAAAACAACTCAGGGATGCAGCCCGGGATTTTGTCAAATCCATACCAAGAAAAATGATTCTGGACATGGATGCTGATAAAATTCAATTTCCAAAGGAATTTTTACAGGAAGCAGGCAAACGGAATCTCATGGGCTGCCGCTACCCTGAAAAATGGGGAGGCCGCGGCATGGACTGGGTTTCCACCTGCATGGTCATGGAAGAAATAGGTGTGCTGGGCTATATTTTTGCCTGTACATTTGGCGTGGGCGCTGAACTTGTCTGCGATGCCATCATCCTCCACGGCAATGACAGCCAGAAAGAAAAATATGTAAAACCTTTGCTCAAGGGTAAAATTTTTGCAGCTGAATGCCTTACCGAACCCCGGGGCGGGTCTGATTTTTTTGGTACCACCACTACGGCCACGGACAAGGGAGATCATTATCTGCTAAATGGCCAGAAACGCTTTATTGTGGGCGGGGATGGAGCAGATTATTTTCTGGTCTATGCCAGGACCGACCACAAGGCTGCCCCCCACAAGGGAATTTCCTGTTTTATTGTGGATAAAACCCGGGGTGTTAAAAGTGAATATCTTTACGGGCTCATGGGTTGCAGGGGAGGCGGGGCTGCCAGGATGGTGTTCAAGGATGTAATAGTGCCAAAGGAAAACCTTTTGGGAGAATTAAACCAGGGGGTTAAGATTTTCAACACCATGATGATTCCAGAACGTCTGGGCACGGCTGCCATGACCATTGGTGCTGCCATGCCAGCCCTGGATGTGGCCACAGGCTATACCACAAAGCGCAAGGCATTTGGCCAGAGCGTGGCAGCCTTTCAGGGGGTATCCTTCCAGGTGGCAGAGGCCATAACCCTGCTGGATGCAGCACGGGCCATGATCTACACAACAGCCCGGGCCGTGGATGAAAAGATCGATGAAAAGAGAATCAGGCGCCTGGTATCCCAGTCCAAGAAATTTGTCACGGAATCCTGCCAGAAAGCTGTCCACAATGCAATGCAGGTCATGGGCGGCATTGGATACACCAATATTTATCCTGTAGAGCGGATTTTCAGGGATCTTCGCCTGGCCTCCATCTGGACGGGGACCAATGAAATCATGTCCATGATCATTGCCAATGAATGGTATAAGGAATATAGTCAGAATAAAAAGGCCGGCACTATTCGCGATATGGAAGAAGATGCAGCAGAAGCAAATGCAAAAGATGAAAAAATTTTTGAATAAGCAGGCTTTAAGCAAACAATTTTTAAATAAAAGCGGGTTTCATTAAAAATTAAAAACTCGGGTATTGTTTATTCCCAATTCTTTTCTGGTTAAACCCATTGCCGTTCCAAGGATTTGTGTAAAAAGCACGGGAATGATATGCATTTTTTTTAACTCCTGTTCCATGTCCATGACATTGTATTGTATCTGGCAATGGGTACAGGCATTGATAATATAGACTGCACCTGTTTCAGATGCAGCTTTTAATTTAGACTCAAGCATTTTCAAGGATAATTTTCTATTGGTCTCATAAATCGGATTTCCGCAACACTCAGTGCTTTTTGACCATTCAATGGTTTGTAATCCCGTGATATTTACCAGGGCTTCAAAAATTTTTGGTGCAAAGGGATCATCAAATCCTGTGATTGAAAAAGGCCGTAAGGCATGGCAGCCATATTGAACCACAATTTTTTCATTTGAAAATGGTCTTGTTATCAAAAGTTTTAATGCGGCAAGACCCAGGTCATGATACAAAAAGGAAAGCAGATGAATGACTTTTGTTTCCCCGCTCCATGAAAGGCCTTCATCTTTCAGGATGGCATTGATTTTGCTCCGAAGGCTCGTGTGATTGTTCCACCAGTATATGGCATGCTTAAACTGGCCAAAACAGCATTTGCAGGGCAAAATAAGATCAAGGCCTTGTTTTTCGGCAAGGGCAAGATTGCGAATGGAAGATAATACCGAGATTTCAAGGCTTTTACTTCTTGAAGGGTATCCACAGCAATTAAAGGGCAGGTTTATAAGCTGGACGTCCAGTTTTTCCATTATGGCTTCAAAGGAACGCCCGTATTCTTCAAGTTCAAAAGGAATTTTACACCCGGAAAAATAAGCAAACTTCATTTGTCATGCCTTTTCATTTGTCAAATTTTCAAGTTTTATGGCATCTGCCTTTAAATTTCCATTATTTCTTAATTCCATCATGATGTCAGCAACTTTTATCCCCTGGGGGCAGCTTTCCTGGCATGTAAAGCAGGTCAGGCAGTTCCAGACCATCCT
>JAHJDU010000145.1 GCA_018812385.1 Pseudomonadota bacterium | reverse complement strand
TGGAAAAAAACAACAGCCGCCTTAAACATGATTTAACTGCTCTTATAGGAAAGGGAAAGTGTCTTTTTTCCCTGGAAGACAGATGGACGTATTCATTTGATGCCAGCAAAACCCGGGCCATACCTCAGGCTGTGGTTTTCCCATCCTGCCGGCAAGACGTATCTGCTGTCATGGCCCATGCATACCACAATGGGATTCCAGTGGTTCCCAGGGGTGCCGGCTCTGGACTCACTGGTGGCGCAGTACCTGTAAATGGCGGTATTGTCATGGTTTTGGATCGCATGAACAAAATTTTGGAGGTGGACACGAAAAACCTGTGTGCGATCGTGGAAACCGGTGTTGTGACGGCAGATTTACAGGCTGCGGCAGCCAGAGTCGGCCTGTTTTACCCGCCAGATCCGGCCAGCATGAATGTGTCTACCATAGGAGGCAATATTGCAGAGAATGCAGGCGGAATGCAGGCGGCAAAGTATGGAGTAACCAAACAATATGTACTGGGCCTGGAGGTGGTGCTGCCGGACGGCCGGTTAATAACCCTTGGATCGAAATGTATCAAAGATGTTGTCGGTTATTCCATGACCGAGCTTTTTATTGGATCGGAAGGCACCTTTGGCATTATCACCAAAGCCATTGTAAAACTTATAAAGCGGCCTGAAACAGTCAAAACCATGACGTTCTGCTTTCGCGATATTCAGGATGCAGGCCAGGTGGTGCCGTTATTGCTTAAAACAGGTGTGATACCCTGCACCCTTGAATTCATTGATGCGCCGTGTCTAAAGGCAGTGCAGGACATGGGTTTTGCCCATGGGATGGAACAGATCATCCATGAAAAAACCAAGGCCCTTCTGCTGATAGAGGTGGATGGTTCCGTGGCTGAGGTTGAGCGGGATGCCAAAATTGTTTTAAAAATTTGTGAGACGTCGGGAATGCTGAAGTTTAATATGACCCGGGATATTGAAGAGCGAAAAAGGCTCTGGCTGCTCAGGCGATCCATTCACGGGGCTCTTATGGGCCTGTGCAGCAAATGGATGGAAGAGGATATTTCCGTACCGCCGGCTGCCATCCCCCAGATGCTGGAAAAACTTGAGGCACTATCCCTGGATGAAAATCTGAGGATTCTCTGTTTTGGGCATTATGCAGACGGCAATATTCACCTTAGTGTATCTGAGGCAGACGCCCCCTTAAGCCCGGAAAGAGCTGAAATAATGAAAAGAAAAATTTTTACGGAAACCATAAAACTGGGAGGGAGAATTGCTGCGGAACATGGTATAGGGCTTGTTAAAAAGGAGTATGTGGGTCTTAATCTGGACAACTCAACCCTTGATTTTGCAATGGAAATAAAAAAAATGATAGACCCCAGAGGCATACTCAACCCCGGCAAAATTTTTCCGGAACAGGTATGGAATAAAGCCTATAATAGTGGTGCCAAAGCATACCCGGAAAAATGAAGAAAGATCCCCGCAAACAATTTATAGACGCTGTCAATAAAGAATATTTGAAGTGTTCTGCCTGCGGCGAGTGCCGAAGGGTCTGCCCTGTCTATGAGGCCACAGGAACGGAAAAAAATGTGGCCAGGGGTCGGCTGGCCCTTGTAAAGGCCCTGGCAGACGGAGAAATGGAATTAACAGATCCCATAAAGGAATCTGTTGGGAACTGTCTTTTGTGCATGGCCTGCGTTGCAAACTGCGCAGGTCAGGTAAACATGGTTGATATTGTACTCAAAAGCCGGGCCTATATGATATCTGAAAAAAGTCTGTCAAGGGTTAAAGCCCTGGCGTTAAAGACGTTGACCTGCAAAAGAAAATACCAGGACATGGGAGCTGCCTCTGCCAGAGCGGCACAATTGGTATTGATGGCAAAATTACCTGAAAAAAGCGGACTGCGGTTTAAATTGTCTTTGCCTCGATTTTTCGAAATCCGTCAAAAGGGGTTACCGCCCATAGCAAAGCATCCTTTTATCGGCAGACAAGACAGAGAGTATAAAGCAGCGCATCAAACACAGGAGGTTCTGCTGTTTGTCGGCTGTGCCGGTAATTATATCTATACCCAGATTGCCAAAAAAACCATTCAACTGCTTAACCGACTGGATGTAGGCGTGAAGGTTCTATCCAGCCAGGGATGCTGTGGTGCACCTGCCCATGCCCACGCAGATACAAACACCCTGGAAACACTTGCAAAAAATAATATACACGCTTTTTCAACACCGTTGAAACAGCCGATTATTACCATCTGTTCTTCAGGTGGACTGATGTTGAAAAAACAATATCCTCAAATTTTTCAGGGAACCAGATTGGCGGCACGGGCTGTGGCCGTTTCCCGGCGCACGATGGATATTAGTGAATACCTGACAGAACAGGTCGGTATTGAAAAAATTATATCCCGGATAAAACAAAAAATTACCTTGCCGCTCACTTACCATGACCCATGCCACCTGGCCCGGGGACAGCAGATAACCGCCCAGC
>JAHJDU010000144.1 GCA_018812385.1 Pseudomonadota bacterium | reverse complement strand
CGTGTGCTCTTCCGATCTTGCCCGTGTAACACAAAGGAACTTTGCGGGCAGATATCTTACTGACAGAGGTACAAAAGATGCCGGATTATTTGCATTTATTTCGCCTGAAGAATCTGACTGGCGGTTTTCACTGGTAAAAATAGATTATAAATTTGAGCAGACGAAATCCGGCAGTATGAAAGTAAAGGAAGAGTTTACGCCTGCCCGGCGCTGGTCATTTCTGGTGGGAAAAAATGAAAATAGCCACACCGCGCAAAGCCGTTTTGTCAAAATCTTTGCAAATGATGAACAAGACCCGACCCTGAAAGAACTCGAACAAGCCTTTGATATTGAAACTGTCACCAAAGAGTTTTTCCTCAAATACCGTGAACTTTTCCTGAACACCAAAGAAGAATTGGACAAGGTTGTTAAAAAATATCCGAAAATCAAGGCTGATTTTGAATCCAAAGGCGTTGATACTGTAAATTTTGCCAAGAAACTGCTGGGACAGATCATATTCCTTTATTTTCTGCAGAAAAAAGGCTGGTTTGGCGTGGGCCGAGATGATGGCTGGGGAACTGGCTCAAAGCATTTTTTGCGTGAATTATTTAACAAAAAACATGGGGATTATAACAATTTCTTCAATGACATTCTGGAACCGCTCTTTTATGAAGCTCTAAGGACTGGTGAAGATCGTAAGCATGAAGATTACTATTACAGCCGTTTCAATTGTAAAATCCCATTTTTAAACGGAGGCCTTTTTGATCCAATAGGCAATTACGACTGGGTCCATACCGATATAATTATTCCTGACAAGCTGTTTTCCAACCAAACCGAAACCAAAGAAGGGGATAAAGGAACAGGCATACTGGATGTGTTTGACCGCTACAATTTTACAGTTAAAGAGGATGAACCGCTTGAAAAAGATGTTGCCATCGACCCGGAGCTTTTGGGGAAATCTTATGAAAAATTCAATGCCATCCGCCCGGATAATTATGCTGAATTTAAAAAAGCATTAAAAAGCGGCAAAAAAGGAGAAGAAAACAAGTTCAACAAAAAATTTGGCGTCTATTACACCCCCCGTGAGATTGTCCACTACATGTGCCAGCAGAGTTTGATTAATTATCTTTATACATCAGTTAATATTCATAAAGAATTGACTATAACAAAACCCGCTGTTCAAAAGAACCTATTTGAGCCTCAAAGTCCTGTGCAACAGATTCTTACTTCGAATTTATATAAACCCATTATTCCTAAAAACGATATTGAAACGCTGATACATACCGGGGAGCAGCTCAGCGAAAACGAAGCAAGAGTATTAAGTAAAGGAAAAGAAACAAAGACCTATTCTCATCAATTGCCGGAAAGTATCAGAAAAAATGCAAGACAGATTGACGACAAACTGGCGGAAATTACAGTTTGCGATCCAGCAGTGGGTTCCGGCGCCTTTCCCGTGGGCATGATGAACGAAATTGTAAAAGCCAGAAATGTGCTGTCCGTTTTTATAGATGATGAAAATAGAAAAACCTATGACTTTAAACGGCAATGCATTGAACATTCCCTTTATGGCGTGGACATTGATCCCGGTGCCGTGGAGATAGCCAAACTGCGGTTGTGGTTGTCTCTTATGGTGGATGAAGAGGACATTAAAAATATCAAGCCATTACCGAATCTGGATTACCGGATTATGCAGGGCAACAGTTTAATCTCTGAATTTATGGGGATGAATTTTGATGACACTGAAAATGAAAATTTAAAAAAAGAAATTGAAGCGTTAAATGCAGCAATAAAATCACTTGAAAAAGAAAAGTCTGATAAAGACAGTAAGTCTGCAAGGCACTACAAAAAAACTACAGAAATAGATCAAACTATGTTAAATGAAATAAACATACTTGATAATAACATAAAAAAATTAAAGAATAAGCGTACTCTATTTAAAAAGAAATTAAACCATCAAGAAGATTCACCCGAAATTGTTAATCTCATCAGTGAATTTCAGAAAAAGAAAAATACCTTTTTAAATGAATCAAACATAACAAGAAAATCGCAATTAAAAGACGAAGTTGATGACCTGCTTGTTAAAATATTTGAAACCAAACTGCGAATTCAAAAAGCAGATTACTTTAACAGGCTAAAGAATATTGAAAATAAATACTCAGTATTCCGCAATGAAAAGCAAAGAGATAAATTTATCAAACAGGATACGGAGCAACTCAACAAAGAATCCGGTTTTGACCTTGAGTCTGCGGAAAAACAACTAAAAGAATTCTCCAGTGGACAAAAGATAAAACCATTTTTTCTGTGGAATCTTTATTTTTCCGAAGTGTTTATGAGAGGTCCAAAATCCCCCTCTGGCAGACCACCCATCAAAAGTGGATTTGATGTGGTGATTGCCAATCCGCCTTATGTGAGGATACAGGAAATTCAGAAGAACGATCCACAATTAGCCACCAGACTCAAAGATAATTTTTTTTCCGCTTCAGGTAGTTTTGATATTTATGCCTGTTTTGTTGAGATTGCGATTAGGCTGATATGTAATAAAGGCAATATATCATATATTTTGCCACATAAATTTTTTCAAGCTACATTTGGAAAAAATTTAAGGCAATTGATTTCTTCTAAAAGGATGCTTAAAAAAATTGTTGACTTCGGCAGCAGCCAGGTATTTGAAACTGCAACAACATATACTTGTCTGTTATTTTTATCGCATGGAAACAATAGTTTTAAATTCGCGGAATTAAAACCCGATACAATATTAACTGATCTCACTGAAATTTTTGAGCTCATCAACCGCAATGAAGAAACAGAGACGGATAAAGTTGCCACTAAAATATTATCCAATAACAGAGTAACTGAAAAGGAATGGCACTTCTCTGCAGGTCATACCAGCGAAATATTGTCCAAACTAAGGATGCAGCCTCAAACCCTTGCTGATGTTTGTGAGAAAATTTTTGTTGGTTTACAAACTAGTGCGGACAAAATCTATTTTCTTGAGCACATTGCTGAAAAAGATGATGTAGTAACTGCTTATTCAAAATCATTGAACAAAAAAATAATAATTGAAAAAGGCTTTGTAAAACCCCTTTTAAAAGGTGCGGATGTTCATCGGTACTTGAAGCTTACGCCCAGAATTTGGAGTATCTTCCCTTATAAAATTGAGAACCACAAAGCAGTTCTTTATTCGCAGAATGAAATAATAAAGTGCTTTCCAATGGCATGGGAGTATTTGCTTGAAAATAGAAAAGAATTGGAAAATAGAGAACAGGGGAAAATGAAACACGATAAATTTTATGCCTACATATATCCCAAAAACCTAACTGAATTTGAAAGAGAGAAGATTGTAACACCTGATATCGCTTCTGGCTGCCAAATGTCTCTTGATGATAGAGGAATCTATCATACAACTACGATATATAGTTTTGTTTTTAAGAAGAACTCAAATGAGTCAATGAAATATTACTTATCATTGCTTAATTCAAAATTGTTGTGGTACTTTTTAATATCTACTGGATCTGTTTTAAGAGGTAACTTTTTTCGCTTTAAAACAAATTATCTGATGCCTTTCCCAATTCCTTCGGAACCCTCTCAGGCTGACCAACAACCCTTCATTGCTCTTGTCAGTCGCATCCTTGCCCTCACCAAAGCCGAAGATTATACAGAAAACCACCAAAAACAAGCTAAGGTAAAAACCTTTGAAGCAGAAATCGACCAGCTTGTTTACAAACTCTACGATCTCACCCAGGAAGAGATTAAAATCGTGGAAGGAAAAAATCCAAATGACAGAAATACATAAATTCGGAGGTAACTGGACAGAAGAAAAGCTCAAGCGGGTAGAAAAATACCTGATAGCTTATGCTACCATTATGAATAAGCAAAACTTTCGGTTTGCCTATATCGATGCGTTTGCCGGTACCGGATACATAGAAGAAAAAAAGAATAAAACCGATGGTAAAATATCTTTGTTCCAGCAAAACGATATAAAAGAGATTGAAACATTTTCAAAAGGCTCTGCCCGTATTGCCCTGGAGATCAAACCGGAATTTGACAAATATATCTTCATCGAAAAATCAAAAAAACATTTTACAGAATTGCTGAAACTTAAAGAGGAATTTAAAGACAAAGAGGCAAAGATTGATTTAATCAACACAGATGCAAACAATTGGATAATAGACCGCTGCAACAATTATAAGTGGCAGAATAACCGCGCTGTATTATTTCTTGATCCCTATGGAATGCAGGTTAATTGGGAAACAATCAAAGCCATTGCAAACACAGAAGCGATAGATTTATGGTATCTTTTCCCTTTTGGTATTGGTGTAAATAGACTTCTTAAAAAAAATGCCGCTGATATGCCTGCTTCATGGGAAGCAAAGTTAGATGACATTTTGGGAACAAATGAGTGGAAAGAGGATTTTTATAGCCAAAGACAAGATGCAACGCTTTTTGGTAATGAAAGCAAAACAATTAAAGACGCTGATTTTAGTAAAATAAGCAAATTTATTGTAAAAAGACTTAAATCAATATTTGCCGGTGTTGCTGAAAATCCTTTATTACTCCGCAATTCAAAAAACAATCCATTATACTTGCTGTGTTTTGCATCGGGTAATCCAAGGGGCGCAAAAACCGCAATAAAAATAGCACAGGATATTTTAAAGAGGCCATAATGTCAAAAAACTCATCTATTGAATGGACAGAATCCACGTGGAATCCCATTACAGGCTGTTCTAAAATAAGTCCGGGATGTAAAAACTGCTATGCCGAAAGAATGGCTCAAAGATTAAAAGCCATGGGGCAAGCAAATTATCGTAACGGCTTTAAAGTAACTACTCACCCCCATGCAAATGAGCTGCCATTGAAATGGAAAAAACCTCAAACCATCTTCGTAAATTCCATGAGTGACATTTTTCACGAATCAGTCCAGAAAGCATTTATTCTTAACTTGTTTGATGTAATGAACAAAGCAGACTGGCACTTATACCAGATATTAACCAAACGATCCGCGAGAATGCTTGAGCTTAATTCGGAAATCCCATGGTCAAAACATATCTGGATGGGCGTAACTATTGAAAATGCAGATTATAAATTTAGAATAGACGATTTACTAAAAACAAAAGCAAACATAAAATTTTTATCATTTGAGCCATTAATCGGAAATATTGGAAAAATTAATCTAAAAGGAATAGATTGGGTTATTGTCGGCGGAGAATCCGGTCCCGGCGCAAGACCAATAAAGGAAGAATGGGTACTTGAAATAAAAAGACAATGTATAAAATACAATGTCCCCTTCTTTTTTAAACAGTGGGGTGGTGTGCGTAAGAAAAAAAACGGGCGTACTCTTTTAAATAAAACATGGAATGAAATGCCTGTTAATACGTTGGCATAAATGGATCAGGCTCTCGAAGCTTTGCACCCCGGGCCTGTGATACTGCTTTTCCCTCCTGATAGAGGCATGATATTTATTTGAGTACTGATTCTTTCTTTCAGCGCAGAAACATGAGAAATAACACCAATCAATTTTCCTTTCTGATGAAGTCCGGAAAGTGCTTCCAGAGAGGTTTCCAAAGCTTCCTCGTCTAAGGTGCCAAAGCCTTCATCAAGAAATAGCGAATCCACCTGAACATTTCGGCTGGCCATATTGGACAATCCCAGGGCAAGAGACAGGCTGACAATAAAGCTTTCACCGCCGGAAAGATTTTTAGTGGATCGAATTTCCCCTGCCTGGTAATCATCCACAATGTTCAATTCCAATGGTTGTTTTTCATCCCGAATAAGCAAATATCGATCTGACATTTTTCCAAGCTGTCTGTTTGCGTGGGAGACCATTAATTCAAAGGTGATGCCCTGGGCAAAATTTCTATATTTTTTCCCGTCTGCAGAACCGATTAATAAATGCAGGGCATCCCATCTTGTACATTCTGTTTTCTGGGCATCTATCAATACTATTTTCTGTTTAAGCTTAGCCTTTGCATCTGTATTATCTGAAAGTTTCTGCTTTATGGCTCCAACTTCCTCACCAAGGATCTTCAGACTTCCCCGGGTTTCAGTCTGTTCATTTTTCAGGATATCAAGTGATACGTCTGTAATTTTCTTAGCTATTTCCTGATAGAGCCTGGTTTCCCGATCTTTTTTCCGGGTTGCAATGTCAGTCTGTTTTTCATCTAACCCTCTGGCCCTCTGATTTAATTTGCTTCTTTCATCAAAGGAGAGTCGAAATAAGATAAATGCCGGCTCATCTTCAAACCCGACTTTTTTGCAGCTGATCTTAAACAAGGATTCAAGATCATCCAGTTCAGGCTTTCTTCCGGCTGTGTTTTCTTTCAAGGCAGTGATGCGTGTTTTTAATTCATTTAATTGCTGTCTTATCTTATCCAGGCTCTTCCTTGTGGCTTTTTCAGATTTTTCAGCATCCAAAACACGCCCCTCTATATACGCCTCTTCTTTATCCGGATTTTTCCGGCCATATAGCTCTTTACGGGCAGCACTCAGCTTTTCAAATTCCTTTTGATGATCTTTAAGAAGAGTCTGTTTTCCCATGAGGGTTTCATCAAGAGTCTTTAAAACAGCATCAATGGTTTTTATCTCAGATGCAAGCTCAATGGTTTGTTTTTCGATTTCAGATTTTTGTTTTTGATACTCCTGCCAGTTTTTCTGTCTAAGATAGAGAGCTTTTGAAATAGAATTCAAATTCTTATCCGGGATATCTTTGACACCAAATGGTGCCAAGCTTAAGATAAGTTTAGTTTTCAATTCAGCATACTTACCCTCTGCCAGTTGTAATTCTTTTTCAGAATGTTGGATATTTGCCTGGGTGTCATCTTTCTTATGCTGAATCTGAACAAGCTCTTTTTCTGCTTCAGCTTCAGCATCGCCTGCTTTTTTTTCTTCAGATTCATGTTCCTTCAGCTTATTTTCCAGATCTTCTACTTTCTGAATCAGGTTGGACAGTTTATTGATCTTTTTTTCGGTTTCATCAATTTCAGGGACATTACCTTTAGCAAAGGGGTGATGTAGAGATCCGCACAATGGACATGGCTTGTCATCCACAAGTTTTTTACGTGCATCTTCAAAATTTGCAATCTTTCTTAAGTAAGCCATTTCACGCAAAAAACTATTATGTTCGGCCCTATACTCTTGAAGCAGGCGATCGCCCAAAAGTTCTGAAATAAAGCCCTTTGTCTGTAACACCTGCTTTTTTACGATATCATGATTCTTTTTAAGGCTAGTGCATAATACTTCTTGCTTCAAATGCAGGGCTGCATCTGTTTTAAAGCGTTTTCTTTGTTCTAAAACCTGGGCGGTGATGGTTGAAACATTTATTGCTGCTGTCTCCAGGTTTTTGATCTGCTCATTTATTCCAGTCAGTTCAATAACCAGAGCTGCATCATTTGCATTGGAAGACAGATAATTTTCAATTCTTGAAAGTTCTTTGCCCGCAGTTTCCTGACTGGATTCAACCTTTTGTTGGTGTTCTTTTTTTTCAAAAACCTGCTTTCTAAGCTTTTGGCACTCTGACTCAGCTGTTTTTAAGGCAGATAGTTTCTCCGTGATATAAAGATCAAGCACCCGAACTTTTTTAATCAATTCAAGTCCGATTTTTTGTTCTTCCTTGCATTTAATTACAGCCTCTTCAGCCTTCTTAAGATCTGTCTTTTTTAACTCCAGTATTTTTTTTTGATCAGGAACCAGAATTTGTGAGTTTGCCAAAGCCTTAAGATCAAGCTGTTGCTGCTGCCTTTTTGACAGCAATGTTGCATATTCACTGTCCAGCTCTGCCGCCTTTTCTGCCTTGTGCAATTTTTCTCTGTCCGGCTCAAATGCTTTTAGTTCATTTGACAAAGCGTTTGATTCCTTATCAATTTCAGAAAGCTCGCTTTTTAATGCATCCATCCCAATCAGCCAGAGGATGGCTTTTCCCAATTCATCATTTTTTGAGCCAAGTTCCTTTTCAATCTTCTGCTTTCCAATAAGCTCCTGATTTAGCGCAACTTCGTCTTCATCACTTAAAATAGGTATCCCGGTAGTTTGGGCCTTAAGCAATTTTAGCTTGTCATCTTCGATGGTTTTGCGTTTATGAACACCTTTAGAAATTTCACTGTAAATTTTAGTGCCCGTAATCTGTTCAAGGATTGGCGCTCTTTGGTCTGCCGCAGCCGCAAGGAATGCTGCAAACCCTCCCTGGGCCAGCAACATGGAACGGGTAAATCGTTCAAAATCCATTCCTGTTTCTTTTTCAATCCTGGCTGCAACGTCCCGTTTCTTTGACTCCAGGATCTTGCCGGTTTTACCATCTGATATTTCATGTCTTGAATCTGTAAGGTTGCCATCAATCTTTCGATGGGCTTTCTGCTGGCTCCAATGGCACCGGAACTCTCCTGTCTTTGTTTCAAAGGTCACTTCGGCAAAGCATTCACCCGTCTGCCGGGACATGATCTCATTGTCAGTTTTATTAATGGATTTTAAACGGGGTGTTCTGCCGTAAAGGGCAAGACACATGGCGTCAAGAATAGTTGACTTGCCCGAACCCGTGGGGCCTGTAATGACAAATATCCCATCAAAAACATACTCGGGCTTTGTGAAATCGATAACCCATTCTCCGTAAAGTGAATTAAGGTTTTTAAATCTAAGCGATAGGATTTTCATTGCCACCTTCTCTATACTGCATTTGTGTCTTCTTCATTAAGATATGTGATGATCTCTTTATGCGCCTGAATCAGCGCCGGCCGTTCGTCGTCTTTCACCTCATAAGTATCCAAAAGGCGGTTAAAGACATCCATTACATCCAGATCATCAAGCATTTCCTCTTCAAAAATCTGGCTGATTACCCGTTCAATAACCCGCTTGTTTTTTATCCGGAGAATTTCCATACCTGTTTGTGCAACGGCCTCCTGGATGAGCCCCCTCAAATTTCCGGCAACCTTGCTCCCCGTGTATTCAATTTCCAGCCATGCCCTGATATCTTTCGATTTCAGCTCATCTATACTTTGAATTATCTCATCCATTCCACCGGATATTCTTTCCAAAGCCTGAAAACAAGGCACCCTGTGAAGGGTAATTTTTAAAGGGTGACGATTAACAGGAAAATTTGAATTGTCATGGTTTTGAAAGTCAATTACTACAACACTTTTTTCCTGTTTTGCTTCTCCAAATCCCATGGGTATTGGTGAGCCCGAGTACCGGATATAGTCAGATTTCCCAACCTTCTGTGGAACGTGCAGATGCCCCAATGCCCAATAATCTATACTATCTGGAAAAATATTTTTGCCAACATGGGCTATAGAGCCTATATAAAGCTCTCTTACACCGTCACCTTCAATTGTTTTACCACCAGCCGTAAAAAGGTGTCCCATTCCAATAATAGGGATCTGACCGTATTTTTCCTTTTTTTCTTGTGCCTTCTTACAGACATCAGCATAATGCCTTTGCACGCCTTTAATGAGCTTGCTATTCTTGTCCTCTATACTTTCACCAGCCTTTGCAATCCGGACATCCCTATCCCGCAGATAGGGAACCGCACACACGATTGCTTCCGGAGCATCTGAAATGCCTTTAAGGAGAATGACCTCATCTTCCGGCTTCTCAGAGCTGGTGCCGACAACATGAACATTCAAGGCCCGCAAAAGTTCTTTTGGGGCACTCAGAAAAGAGGGGGAATCATGGTTGCCTGCAATGATCACAATATGGCGACAGCATGATACAGAAACCTTGCAAAGGAAGCTGTAATAAAGTTCCTGTGCACGGTTACTGGGTGTTCTGGTGTCAAAAATATCGCCTGCAACCAGCAAGGCATGAATACCTTCTTTGTTTATCAACTCTGCCAGCCAGTCCAGGAATGTTGAAAATTCATCATACCGGTTTCTGCCATAAAGCAACCGGCCGATATGCCAGTCTGAAGTGTGAAGAATTTTCATGAAGCAGCTACCCCTTTTAGTTCCTGACGATTCACAATATACAAAACAAACTTTAAATTTCGTACCCTCAGTTCAATGTCCGATAGTTGAAATTATGCAATGCCAAACTACATAGTAATAACTGGAAAATCAACTTTTTTAAGCGGACGGCAGATTATACCATCCTACAAAAGGCCTTGATATAATCCAGAAGACGATGTTGACAGTTATGAAAACTCAGTTAATAAGTTTCAATAGATATCAGGTAAGGTTAATGGCGCTATTCATTATATCCTGACTTTACCTAATATGAACGCCCAGCAAAGACAGATTCTTATAGACTGTGTTCCTTGATATCCCCAACTTCCTGGCTACTGCTGAAATATTTCCGCCGAGTTGCTCATACGTCTTCTGAACAATATCCAGCTGGTGTTCCCTGAATCGGTTTGGGGACGTTTCTTTTCCAGAGATCTTATGAGTATTCCCCAGCAGTGCCTGCACCTGGTTGCCAGTGACAAGCCTATCCGTTGACTTAATATGAAGACGTACCAGAAAATTTTTCAGCTGGCGAATGTTGCCCGGCCAAGTCTCACCTCGTAACACTTCAATAGCCTCTTTTTCCAACTTTAGAGGCGGTTCAAAATTCTTGAGAATCGATTCTGCTATTTCCGAAAAATCGCTGCGTTCCCTCAATGGTGGTATGTGCACCTCCATAGTATTGATTCGATACCAGAAATCCTCACGGAATCTCTTTTCATCCACGGCTATTTTCAGGTTCCGATTGGTTGCGGTGATCAGGTTTATGTCTACTTTTTGTTCCGTTGTCCCACCAACAGGACGTACGTGCCAGTCGTCCAGAAAACGCAGGAGTTTTGCCTGAAGAGACAAGGGCATGTCGCCAATCTCGTCGAGAAATAATGTTCCTTCATTTGCTTGCAGGATGAGGCCTGGAGAGCCACCCCTCTCAGCACCGGTGAAAGCGCCATTTTGATAACCAAAAAGTTCCGATTCAGCCAGTGATTCTGTGAGGTTTGCGCAATTTACGGCAATGAATTTTCCCCTGACTCCGCTGACAGCATGGATATGGCGGGATAGAATTTCTTTGCCGGTTCCAGTTTCCCCATAGATATGAATGGGCGCCTTGAAAAGAAGCGCCTTCTCCACATCATTCACAACCGACTTCATGCCCGGATCACTGTGCACCATCCTGGGAGTGGCAGATATCTTTTTACCATCTATCCTGATTTGCGGCCGCAAAAAGATAGGAGCGCAAGAGATTGAGTCGGGGACAAAGGTTCTTACAGCAAAGTAACTTCCGTGAATGTCCTGAAGATGGATGAGATGGTTTCTCTTGCAAGAATCAAGGAACTCATCAAATCGGCATTTAAAAATCCCATCAAAATGCATACCTGGTTTGATAAAGGCATTCTGGAATAAATACCGCACTATCCGGTTACCATTCAAAAGAAAGCCATTTTCATCAAAAGCCATGAGGCCGACATGCAGTGTGCCGAGAAATTCAGGCCGGTTATGCATTTCCAGCACAATCTTGTTGCTCATCATGTTTTTAAAAAGACCATTTTCTATGGTTATGCAGGACATTTTTATAAGAGCATGGGTATGATGCTGTCGTTGATGGCAGTTTGATGAGGCATCCATGGCACCAACCAGATTTCCATCAGGGTCGAACACGGGAGCCGCAACACAGGTCAAATTGCTAAAAGTACGGAAAAAATGTTCACCGGCGTGAACGGTGACAGGATGCCGGGAATTTAAAGCACAGCCGAGTGCATTGGTGCCGTTAACAGACTCCTCCCACGCGATACCGGGAGTCAAGTAGCTGGTATCAGCAACAGTTCTGAAAGACTCATCACAAATACTCTCTAAAACAATACCATCCTGGTTGGCAAATAGGATAGCGAAATTTGATCCTGAAATCTGCATGTAGAGGTTCTTGAGCTCCACATGGGCCAGACGCGAAATGACATCATTTTTGGCCTTAATTTTTTCCAGTTCGTTTTGAGCAATGATCTTTTGATCCGGCTGGCCCGTGGGATCAAGGCCGAAAGCGAGACACCGATTCCATGACTCGTGGATTTCTGGATTCAGGAATGCACTGGGAACATTGCCTTTAGACTCAAGGACAATCCGAGCTCTTTTGATCTGCTTTTCGAATGATAACAAAGCGTTTCTCCTTATACCCCTGCCAGAATGACATAAATGTTCAAAAACGGTTGTTCAAATAATGAACAATTGTTCACAAGACTGTCCTGCAATACAACACCACCTCTATGCTTTATAATCACCAACCCTATTGAAATAAGGTTTTATTTCAAT
This sequence comes from Pseudomonadota bacterium, assembly GCA_018812385.1. GTDB lineage: Bacteria > Desulfobacterota > Desulfobacteria > Desulfobacterales > Desulfobacteraceae > Desulfobacula. Next base: position 9,525 of record JAHJDU010000144.1, on the reverse strand, counting down.
AAGTTAGAAAATATTTCAGACTTTGGCATACCATTTGCTATACTTTATGTCAAGGCGAAAGGCAAAAACTGTTTCTACTTTACAAGGAGGTTATCATGAAAGCAGCAGTCATGCATCTGTATGATGAAAAACTGGAAAACTCAGACTGGGTCGTATACCAGGATGTTCCTGATCCCAAAATTACAAACCCCAGCGACGTAATTATTCGAATCGGAGGTGCTGGAGTCTGCAGAACCGATCTTCATGTTATCGAAGGCATATGGCGTGACCATTCAGACCTGACGCTACCTCATATTTTGGGACACGAAAATGCAGGTTGGGTAGAAGAAGTAGGTAATGGCGTCAACAACGTCAAGGTGGGTGACAAAGTAATTGTTCATCCTCTTATGACCAAAGGCTATTGTCTTGCCTGTCGGAGAGGCAACGACATGCATGCGGAAGATAGCATTTTCCCCGGCATCAATGCCAACGGCGGATATGCTGAATATCTTCTCACAAATGATCGAGCACTGGTGAAGCTCCCCGACAATCTTGATCCTAAAGCCGTGGCGCCACATACAGATGCAGGATTGACCGCGTACCGGGCGGCAAAACAAGCTGCCGGCCACCTGCTCCCTGGAGAATACGTTGTTGTGATCGGCGGTGGCGGTCTTGGACACATCGGGATCCAGGTGCTCGCTGCCATGTGTGCTGCCGAGATCATTGTCGTAGATCGTGCTGAAGCAGCACTTGAGCTTTCCAGAAAAATTGGCGCTCACCACACGGTGAAGGCAGGCGATGGCTGGGTTGATGAAATCATTGCCCTGACCGGAGGGCATGGTGCTGAAGCGGTTATCGACTTTGTTGGCGAAGGTGACGCCGTCCAGAAAGGGCTCGCATCAACCAGGAATCAAGGGTCTTATTACATTGTTGGTTATGGAGGAAAAGTCGAGATCCCGACCATCGACATGATCACCTCGGAAAAAAGAATCATCGGATGTCTGGTCGGAACTTTTCCCGAGCTGGTAGAGCTGATGGCTCTGGCTGAACGTGGTCTTGTTAAACTCGACACCCATGAGTACAAACTCAGTGATGCCAACAAGGCATTACATGACTTGCATCATGGGAAATACACAGGGCGTGCGGTTCTTGTTCCATAGAAGAACGTTCAATGGCAAAAATCCAATTTTTTATAAATGGAGGTACTAAATGAAAAAAATCATTTCCATCATTGCGGTTATCTTAATTATGATAGTTACACCAGCTATGGCAGCTGATTATGGGAAATACGGAATTGGGAAAGATGTTCCCGGTCCAGGGTCTTATGAAGCCACGGATGCCAAGGATTATACCGGCCGAACATTGAACATCATTACCCATGCGGTGCCGGTAATGGGTGAACCTACAGCGCTGCACGCCAAACAGTTCGAGGAGCTCACAGGCGCAAAGGTCAATGTGGTTCACGTTCCTTTCGGTGATCTTTTCCAGCGGATCATGATCCCGTTTCAGACCAAACAGGACGCCTATGATGTTTTGTTCTATGGATCTTTATGGATTGGTGACCTCAACCCCTATCTGGCTCCGGTCCCCCAAAAATATCAGGAAACCGCATCCATGAAGGATGTCACCATTAACTATAAAGATGTAGCCACGTGGGGCGACACCATGGTTCAGTTCCCTGTTGATGGTGACCGTCACTATATGAAGTATCGCTCCGATATCTTCGATGATCCCAAAATGCAGAAGCTGTTCAAGGAAAAAACCGGCAGGGATCTGACTGTGCCCCAGACCTGGGAAGAGTATGATGAAGTAGCCCGCGTTTTTAATGGCTGGGATTGGGACGGCGATGGTGAAAAAAACTACGGGTCTGCCGAAGTGGTCAAACGCGATGATCTAATGTTCTCAGCTTTTATCAGTCGTGTGGCCCCGTATGCCAAACACCCTGACGTAAAAAACGGTTTCTATTTTGACCTCGAAACAATGGAACCATTAGTGAATACTCCTGGCTGGATTCGCGGTCTGGAACTGTTCATTAAAGCACAGGACTATATGCCGCCAGGCGGAAACAATTTCGGGCTTGGTGATGAAATCTTCTCTTTTGGCGGTGGTCAGGCTTTGCTCAGTTATTCCTGGGATGATGCCTTTATCCAGGCCATGCAGAAAGACAGCAGAATTCGGAATAAAGTGGCTGCCGCCCCTCTGCCTGGCTCCTATGAAGTCTGGAACCGCAAGACAGGCAAGTGGGACAAATTCGACAAGCCGAACTACGCCCCCTATATCTGCTGGGGATGGACCTCTGCAGTTTCCAAACTGAGTAAAAACAAAGATATGGCCTTTGACTACCTCAGTTTTTTCTCAAATGAAGCCAACACCTTACACGATCTTCAGATCGGACGCTTTGGTGTCAACCCATACCGGAACGCGCATCTCAAGGCAGATTTCTGGATTGACAAGTTAGGCTGGAGTGAAAAAACAGCCAATTCCTACGTTGACACCCTGGGTGGTATGGACAAAAGCCACAACCGGGTCTTTGACTTGAGAGTGCCAGGTGTGAATCAGTTCATGTCCTCCATGGCTGCCGGCGTATCATCTGCCCTGGCGGGCCAGAAGTCTGCCAAGGAAGCGCTCGACGACGTTGCCAAAGAGTGGAAAGGTATTGTCGATCGAATTGGCAAGGATCGTGTTCGCGAGGCGTATAGAAATGTGGTTGCATTCGAAAATAAAATGTCGAGAGAAATGGTAATCATAAACCCGGAAAATCTGGAGTGGGAACCTGTCGAAGAAATGGGGCCAGGAGCCTGGCTTAAGGTATTAAGTTATGACGAAGAGACAAAAGCCGGGGCCTATCTGATTAAGTTTGATAACGGTTTCAGGGAACCGCTCCATTCACACCCTGGCGCGCATGACATTCTTTTTCTACAAGGGTGCCTTGTTGATGATGATGGGAATGAAACCTGCGCAGGTTCTTATTTTTTTTCGCCGGCAGGGCAGGAAAATGAACATGGTCCTTATACAGCAAAGGGAGATGTAATCTTTTTTGCTTACTTTGATGGTCCAGTCTTCTATCCTGGAGAATAATATAACTGACTGAGGGATACTTATCTAATCCCTCAGTCAAACGATCAGCAACTAACTTAATTTTAGCATTCATGGAATATCAGATCTGACAGAGAGCTGGTGAACGCCACACAGGCACCATGTACGAGGAATAGCATGCATACCACTCGTCCGAAATTAATGTTTTTACTTCCCGGCCTTTTGGTCTTGATAGCAATTATAATCTTCCCGTTGCTATTTACTATCAGGGTCAGTTTTTCAAGTTGGGACGTTATTTCCCCAGGTCTTGACTGGCTCGGTATCAAAAACTACCTGAGAGTTTTTGCCGACACGAGATTCTGGGAATCCATGGGACGGCTTTGCTTTATAGCCACAGTCACCGTAATCACTGAATATGTACTTGGCTTTGCCCTGGCCTTATTGGTGTGGAAGGATGTTCAATATAAAAAGTTTTTCCGGATTCTTTTCCTGGTTCCGATGATGACGACCCCGGTCATTATGTCTGTTATCTGGCGAACGATGTTCCATGAATCTCTGGGTCCTTTAAATAACCTGCTGGGAGTTATCGGAATTGATCCCGTTCCCTGGCTTTCCACGGCAAAGATGTCCATGGTCAGTGTCATGATTGTGGAAATATGGCAATGGACACCGTTCATGTTTCTCCTTCTTTTGGCGGGTCTTCTTTCACTGCCCAGAGAACCGTTTCAGGCTGCAAAGGTAGACGGGGCTGGCCCGTTGCGCACCTTTTTCCTGGTGACTTTTCCGCTAATGGCACCCATCACCATCGCAGCTATAATTATCCGGCTTATCGAGGCGTCAAAAATTATGGAAACCGTGTATGTGTTAACATCAGGAGGGCCCGGAACGGCCACGGAAACAGGGAGCTATTACATTTACATCAGAGGGTTGCGTGACTTCCAGATAGGCTATGCAGCTTCCATGTCTGTTGTTTACCTGGTAATAATGATCATCGCATTAACCATTATCGCAAAAGTTCTCGTCAAATTAATGATTGTCAAGGAGGGTAAGTAATGCTGACCTTTTATCGTTTTTTGAAATATGGGGCGATTATTTGCTGGTCCACCTTCGTGGTCAGCCCCTTCCTATGGGCACTGACCACCTCCTTCAAGACAACAGAGGGGGTCGTATCAGGGGCTAAATACATCCCATGGTTTCAATACAAACCCTCCCTGGAAGGATGGAGGAATCTGTTCGACCGCACCGGAAAGGGTATCGACATTGTTGCCCCTTATCTCTCCAGTCTGACGGTGACAATCTCGGCAAGCTTTATCAGCTTGGTCCTTGGAACTCTTGCAGCATACGGGCTTTCCAGATACAGCTACAAAGCAGGCCCCATCAAAAATTCGGACATAACTTTCTTTTTTATCTCCCAACGGATCATGCCGCCCATAGTCCTTGCGATTCCTTTTTTCCTGATGCTCCAGGCGCTGGGACTGCTGGATACCATGCTGGGCCTGATTATTGTTTACATCGCACTCCTCATGCCTATAGCCGTCTGGGTCATGGTCGATTTTTTCGGGAAAATTCCGGTCGAGCTGGATGAAACAGCGATGCTCGATGGCTGCAATCCAATAGAAAGCTTTCTCCGGGTCATCCTGCCCAACTGCAAGCCGGGACTCGTTGTGGGGGGGTTGTTCTGCATGATTTTCGGTTGGAACGACTTTTTCTTTGCCTTTATTCTTACTTTTACCAACACACAATTGTTACCTGTGGCTGTCGTGGCACTTAACTCATCTGTAAGCCCTTGGTGGACGCTTAGTGCCTCTGCTCTGATCTCGGTGGGACCGCTGGTTGTCCTTGCCTTTGTCGTGGAAAAATACCTGTCCTCCGGGAATCTGAGCGGGGCAATCAAATAACAAGGCTGGACAAAAAATAGATCTTGATGAAAACGAATTGGAAAATTTCATTTTCAAACAGAACAGGGCAAGAACAGCCATAGCAGCCAAGGAAATGTAATATGTCATTTATTTTAGAAAATATCTCGAAAAATGTTAATGGGGAAACCCATCTGGCAAATATAAATCTGGAAATAGAAAAAGGGTCCTTCAATGTGCTTCTTGGCCCGACACTATCCGGGAAAACCACTTTACTGAGGCTCATCGCAGGGTTGGACAGACCTACAGGCGGACGGATACTGATGAACGGCAAGGACTTGAGTTCGGTTCCGGTATGGAAACGAAACATTGCCATGGTTTACCAACAGTTTATTAATTACCCCCACCTGAATGTTTATGAAAATATCGCATTCCCCCTTCGACGCGCCAGAATAAGCTCCGCAGAAATTGATCGGAAGGTGCGATCTACTGCGGAACTTCTCCAAATCAGTCCACTCCTGTGGAGGAAACCTATAGAACTTTCCGGCGGACAGCAGCAGCGTACAGCTCTGGCGAGGTCCCTGGTTAAAGGAACTGATCTTTTGCTTATGGATGAGCCCCTCATCAACCTGGACTATAAGCTGCGGGAACAAATACGGGAGGATTTCCGAAATATTTTTGTGGAGAACGACAACACTATTATTATTTACTCCACTACTGATCCAATGGAACCCTTGTTACTCGGTGGTCAGGTAGTCATTCTCAACGAGGGAAGGCAACTCCAGGCAGGCCCCACTCATAACTGTTATAGAAATCCAGCGACGGAAGAGGTCGCACGGGTTTTCAATGATCCGGCCATGAATATGATAGACGGCATTGTTGATGGCAGTCGTGTTGTTTTGGGAAAGGTAATTTCAGTGCCTGTAGCCGATCATTTAAAGGCTCTTAAGGATGGTGAGTATCGGTTCGGGCTCCGAGCCAGCGACATCTTCCTTAGACAACAAGCCAAAGATGATATAGAGCTTAGTGCTACAACTGAGCTGGGAGAGATCAGCGGATCAGAGACCTTTATTCATGTCAGTCATAACAGAGTCTCCTGGGTTATCCAGGAATTTGGTATCCACGGCCACACGCTGGAAGAACAGATTTTAACATACTTTAACTCGCGGAACTTGTTCGTTTTTGACACAGAAGGGGTGCTCGTCGCAGTACCGGAACAATCTACCGCATTTTCCCCTGTTTATTAGGAGACAACAATGGCACGAATCGAGTTTAAAAACGTTGGACACTCATACTATGGTAAATCAGACAATTTGGAGGAATATGCGCTTCAACCCATGAATCTTTTTTGGGATAACGGGGAGAAGTATGCTCTTTTAGGACCATCAGGATGCGGAAAGACCACATTATTGAATATTATTTCAGGTCTGGTTCGCCCTTCTGACGGCAGGGTATTGTTCGATGGGGAGGATATAACCGATCTCCCTACTGCTAAACGAAACATTGCCCAGGTTTTCCAATTTCCCGTTATCTACACCACCATGAACGTCTATAACAACCTTGCCTTTCCGTTACGATGCAGAAAGCTTCCCCGTACCGAAATCGATGCCAAGGTAAAAGACGTTGCAAAACTCCTTAACTTGACGTACGTCCTGTCGAAGCCTGGACTGGGACTGACTGCAGATGCGAAGCAGCTTATTTCCCTGGGACGAGGACTTGTGCGTAATGATGTTGCCGTTATTATGCTCGACGAACCCCTTACAGTGGTAGATCCCCATTTAAAATGGAAATTGAGGCGAAAACTCAAAGAGGTCAACAAAGCCTATAAACTGACAATGATATTGGTGACACATGACCAGAATGAAGCCATGACCTTTGCGGATAAAGTGGTCTTGATGCGCGACGGCCAGATCATCCAAGTGGGTACGCCCCAGGAATTGTTTGAAAACCCTCAACACACTTTCACTGGATACTTTATCGGTTCCCCTGCAATGAATTTTATGCCGTGTCGCTTGGAAAACAATGCCCTTATGGTGAAAAATACCAGGATACCCCTTCCTGGATTGGAAAATTGTCGGAAAAAGCTGGACGGCTCTATAGAATTGGGTATTCGTCCTGAATTTCTTCGCCTTGAAGCAATCCCTTCCCCTGATGCTGTCAGCGTTCCCATCGTGGATGTGAGAGATCTGGGAAGTTTCAGTATTGCCACAGTAGTCCTTGAAGGACAAGAACTCAAAGTGAAAGTCCCTAAAGCTCAACCGCTACCAAAGGATCAGGGGTACTTGAGCTTCCCGCCGAAATGGACCAAGCTGTACCATGAAGATAAACTCGTTGAGATATCCTGTCCCTAAGGTAAATTTTTCCTATTATGTAAAAAATCTTAAGAAGACGTTGAATAATTCAATTTAAAATTATCATAGGAATTAACAGCCAGAACTTGTATTCTTATGTTGCCAGTCCAGGAATGCCGAAAATTCATCATACCGGTTTCGACCATAAAGCAACCGGCCGATATGCCAGTCTGAAGTATGAAGGATTTTCATGAAGCAGCTACCCCTTTTAGTTCCCGACGATTCACAATATACAAAACAAACTTTAAATTTCGTACCATCAGTTCAATGTTCGATAGTTAAAATTATGCAATGCCAAACTACATAGTAATAACTGGAAAATCAACTTTTTTAAGCGGACGGCAGATTATATGCTATCCTGCAAAATGCCTTGATATAATCCAGACAACAATTCCCGTATTTCATGGAACCTTGATTCATTTGATTGGGCCTTGTCCAATATAAAATATTATTTGCAATTCACAACAATATAAATATATAAGTATAATTTTTATTGAAATTGATCAGGATATGGAAAGTGTCTGGTTCACCCCCGATTCACCATCAAAAAAATAAAAAACCTCGTTGCGCTTGATTGCTCAAGCAGATAGAATGTTTGTGAAAGCAAAAAACTATCATCAACGAGGTGAAACAAATATGACACAAGGAGTACTACCTTTCAAGTATGAAGAAGAAAAAAATAATTCCGGCATGACAGCACTTGCTGGTTTGCCAGTTTACCTTGATCTGGCCAAAGTAATTGGCTTATCCAAATCAATTCAACAACATTTAAAAATAAAGACAAACGGCCAGGGCTGGACAGACTCGCAGGTTGTGACATCACTGGTATTACTGAACCTGGCAGGCGGCACCTGTGTTGAAGATTTAACCTGAAGGTCACACGTAAAGATACTTGAGGCAGACGAGGGTTTTTGTGAAATATTGCGCAAATCCGAGTACCATGGGCTGCAGCGCAAGGTCCGCCGAGCTTTGGAAAGAAGGTGGCGTAAAGAGAAAAAAAGGTCTGTACCATCCCCATCAGCAGCATTCAGGTACTTATCCAATTTTCATGATCCTGAGCAAGAAAAGATTTGAAAAAAAACAGACATAAAAGCATTTATTCCTGCTCCCAATGAACACCTGGCAGGACTGGAACAAATAAATAAAGATATCTGTGCCCCCCTTAAATTTAGTGAATCCACAAAAAAAAGCAACTTTAGATATGGATGCTACCCTTGTTGAGACAAACAAAAACAATGCCTTATGGTGTTATAAAGGGTTCAAATCATATCAACCCCTGAATACATGGTGGTATGAACAAGGTGTTATCCTGCACACCCAGTTTCGTGATGGTAATGTTCCGGCTGGCTTTAAACAATTAGACGTTTTTAAAAAGGCCTTGGACTGCCTTCCTGAAGGCGTTGAGGAAGTAAAGCTCAGATCAGACACTGCAGGCTACCAGCATGATCTTTTAAAATACTGTGAAAAGGGAGAGAATAAACGGTTTGGCAGAATTGAATTTGCCATAGGCTGCAATGTGACCCTGGCTTTTAAAACTGCTGTTGCACAAGTCCCTGACTCTGAGTGGCATCCGATCTATGAAGACAGGGGTGGAAAAAGGATGAAGACAGGCAGCCAGTGGGCTGAAGTCTGCTTTGTTCCCAATGAACTGTGCCATAGCAAAAATGCCCCGGAATACAGATATCTTGCCAAACGCCAGATCTTTGAAGAGCAGCAGTCTTTGCCAGGCATGGCAGACCCTCAACTATCCCTTCCTTTTCCCACAATACAGATAGATACAAAAAGGTATAAGGTTTTTGGGATTGTTACAAATATAAAGGAAATGAATGGGGAAGATCTCATTCACTGGCTCCATGCAAGATGTGGTAAAAGTGAAGAAGCCCACGCTGTTATGAAAGATGACTTGGCCGGTGGGAAACTTCCTTCTGCAGATTTTGGAGAGAACGCTGCATGGTGGTGGATAATGATAATGGCCTTAAATTTGAATGCAATGATGAAAAATATAGCTTTGAATTCTTCCATGGCAAACCAGCGGATGAAGAGGATCAGGTTTTCTATAATCAATATCCCGGGGAGAATCATAAAACGTTCCCGCAGTTTGTTTTTACGTTTGCCCAAAGGCCATCCGTCATATGACATACTGATTGCGGCACGCAAAAAGATTGCAATGGTACAAATGGCCTGGGCTCCTTCTGGATAAACTTATGATACGAAGTACACTCAAAATTTATATGAATATCTCACCCGACAGGATAGCTGCGCTCAAAAAATGGCACTACAGAGTGTTTTTGGCATGAAAAGCT
>JAHJDU010000143.1 GCA_018812385.1 Pseudomonadota bacterium | reverse complement strand
GGAGCAAAAGGCATATGAAAGAATCAGTCCCGAAATGAAAAAAATTATTCAATGCCCTGATTTACCAAACAAGTTGGCATTACTATTGGCTGTATAGACATAGATAGCAAAATCAATGCCAACCGTTATTTGCTGTCATAGGAAAATTGCCATTGAAATGATCCAGAAGGGCATTCATACTGTCATTGCAACGCCTACGGCCAGTGGCAAGAGCCTGATTTACAACCTGCCGGTGATCGATGCGCTCATGGATGACCCAGGCGCCCACGCACTCTATCTTTTCCCCCTCAAGGCCCTTGCCCGGGATCAGCTGGAAACGGTTCAGCAGTTGCTGCGCTGTGCGGGGACACTTGATGTGACACGCCCTCAATTGAAGGCAGCGGTCTATGACGGTGATATTTCTTCTTATCAGAAAACAAAAATCAGAAAAGCCCCTCCCCATATTTTATTATCAAATCCGGAAATGCTCCACCTGGCCATGCTGGCTCACCACCGACTCTGGGAGGATTATTTCAAGGGGTTAAAATATGTGATTATAGATGAGGTCCATACCTACCGGGGAGTCATGGGCTCGAACATGGCCTGGGTGTTCCGGCGGCTTCAGCGGATCTGCCGGTTGTATGGTTCACAACCGGTTTTCATCTTTTGTTCCGCCACCATTGCCAACCCGGGGCCGTTGGCGCATAAACTGACCGGTCTGGATGTTCAGGTGGTAAAAACTTCCGGGTCTCCCACTGGTAAAAAAGAGGTTTTGTTGATGCGGGGTATGGAAGGTGCTGCACAAACCGCCATCGCCCTGATCCATTCTGCAGTGCATCGGAATTTAAGAACCATTGTCTATACTCAATCCAGAAAAATTACAGAATTGATCGCCATCTGGGCATCCCAGAAGGCCAGGGGCTTCAGCCACAAAATTTCTGCCTACCGGGCAGGGTTTCTGCCCGAAGAACGGCGGGAGATTGAAAAAAAATTATCATCAGGCGAGCTTTTGGCCGTGGTTTCTACCAGTGCCCTGGAACTGGGGATTGATATCGGGAATCTGGATATCTGCGTGCTGGTGGGATACCCCGGCACCATCATGTCCACCTGGCAGAGAGCAGGGCGAGTGGGAAGAGATGGCCAGGATTCAGCCTTGATTCTGATCGCCCATGAAGATGCCCTGGATCAGTATTTTATGAATCACCCGGATGTGTTTTTCAACATGCCGCCGGAAACCGCCATGATCAATCCGGATAATCCCGTGATCCTCAAACAGCACCTGGAATGTGCGGCTGCTGAACTGAGCCTGGTGCGAAAGGAGCGCTTTATGGATGATCCAGGAGTTCAAGCAGCAGTTAAAGCACTTGAACATTCCGGGAAACTGTTGAGAACAGTTCAGGGCGATCTCTGGTTTGCCGCCAGAAAGTCCCCCCATAGGGATGTGAGTCTGAGAGGTACGGGTAACAGTCTGCCCATTTTTTTAGAACAAACCAAGCAGAATATCGGTGATATCGACCGTCACCGGTCTTTTTTTGAAACCCATGAAGGGGCCGTCTACCTTCACATGGGCAAGACATATGTGATTTCCCGGTTTGATCATGAACAAGGCATTATTGAAGCCCGAAGAGAAGATGTGGTCTATTTCACCAGGGCCAGATCTTCAAAGCACACCACCATTATTGAACACAAAGAATCCACCTGGATAAACGGTACACGGGTGGGATTCGGCGTATTAAAAATAACCGAACAGGTCACAGGATTTGATCGCCGACTGGTGTCCAACCAGAAATCCATTGGGATTGTCCCCCTGGATTTGCCCAGGCTAAAGTTTGAAACCACGGGACTCTGGATAGAAATTTCTGATGAGATCAGAGATGCGATTGAAATCAACCGCATGCATTTTATGGGCGGCATCCATGCCTTGGAGCATGCAGCCATTGGTATCATGCCGCTCATGGTTATGACCGACAGAAATGATATCGGAGGAATTTCCATTCCGTTTCATCCCCAGGTGAACAAAGCCGCTGTTTTTATTTATGACGGAGTGCCCGGTGGCCTGGGATTGTCTGAGAAGGCATTTAAAAAAGCCGGTGATCTTCTGGAAAAGACCTTTGAGGTCATATCAACCTGTCCGTGTGAAACCGGGTGTCCTGCCTGTGTGCACTCACCCAAATGCGGATCAGGCAACCGGCCCATTGATAAATTGTCTGCCTCAAAAATCTGTGAAATGCTTTTGTCAGTCAAAAAACCGGGGAAAGACTACAAGATTGAAGATTCGATAACACAATACCCGGTTGCCCAAAATGTGCATGTCGATAAAATTGATGAACAGCCCCTGGCGTTTAATCCATTGCTTCCGGAGGATTTTTCATATTCTGTTCTGGATATTGAAACCCGGCGCTCAGCCCAGGAGGTGGGTGGATGGAACAAAGCGGAAAGAATGGGAGTCAGTGTGGCCATTCGGTACGATTCGGGTACCCGGCAATACCATGAATATTTTCAGGATGATATTGAACAACTGGTTTTGGATCTGGAAAAAACCGATCTGGTCATTGGATTTAATATCATCCGTTTTGATTACAAGGTCTTGTCCGG
>JAHJDU010000142.1 GCA_018812385.1 Pseudomonadota bacterium | reverse complement strand
TCGTTTGAAAATATGGGCATATTGTTTCTTGTTGAAACAGCGCAGATCAAAAAATCTGTATTTGAACCTTGAGTGCCTTTGCTACGGAGGGTATTAAAATACTCTGCCGCTAATTCAAAATCTTCTGCGGAGGGCCAAAGACCAAATACAGGTGTCTACTAAAACCTTCATTTAACCTTTCGCTGTTCTTTATAATTATAATCGAGCTCATATTCTATCGTTCCAAACAGGTTAAGGATTTTAACCTGTTTGCGCCTTTGGATGTACTCAAGAAGCGCTTCAGTAACAACTGCTTTTTTGGTACGATGTAGACCAAGTAAACAGGCTTCTTCAATTAATTTGTCGTCAATTACTAAATTGGTGGGCATATTTCTCCTCCTTATTCTTTTTACACACTATAAAATAGTTTATCATGGGAAAGAGGGGTCAGGTCTTGACCCCTCTCTCTAAATTAGCATTTTTGTCTTCAGGCAAAGGAATTCAATACTTTACCCACGATAAGGAAAGCATGACCCCCACATTAGTGAGATTATTTGTCTTGATCTAAAAGGTGTAAGGGGATATCAACCTGTTCTTTATTTATAATCTTTTTTACAGTATCAATATCAACATTGATGAATTTGGCAATATCTTTATCAGAAACCTTATTCTTTTTCATATTCTGAATCAAATTAAAATATGTATTATAGCTACCCTGGCGAATGCCTTCCTGCCTTCCTTCCTGCCTGCCTTCCTGTCTGCCTTCCTGCCTGCCTTCCTGCCTGCCTTCCTGCATACCTTTTTGTATGCCTTCCTGCATACCTTCCTGTCTGAGTCTTTCAGCTGTAGTCATTGCAATTTCCCCTCCTTTTTTTGTTACAGGTTCAATCGCTTTGATGATCCTGCCTGTTTCAATCTCTGTGGCCTGATATAAATATTTTACAATAGTTTCTAAAAATTTTAAACCTTTTTCTTCCTGAAAGAATATTTTGCCCAAAGCAAAGAAATCATTTAATGCCTGCTCAAGTTTTTCAGGATAAAAAATATTTTTTAATATCAACATACTGATCTTTAAGGATGCTGCAATGAAAACCCGCTTTTTTATATCGTCATCGGAATAATCTGATAAATCAATAAAAAAGTATTTAAAATCAGGGATGAATGAAATCAATTCAGCCGGCAGATCCTTGAAGCTTGATTGAAAACCACCTGGTTTCCATCTTTCTTTTCCATGGTATAAAACAACTGGAATTACAGGTATATGACGGGGTCTGACCCTGGTAAGTGTTTGTTTTTATGGGATAATCGTTGCAATCTAGGGTGTTTTTTCCTCTTAGAGCCTGCTTTTTGGGGTCAAAAACTGCGTTTTAAGAAGTGGTCCTGAGGCCAAGGTCTGAGGTCACTTTACATTATCTTTAAAAGGTCATCCCGAGTTATTTCACAATCGTGAAGAATCTTTGTCAGCAGACCTGGGCCAATTGTTTCGCCTGAATGTACTGGAATAATTGTGCATCGGCCATCAGAGTGCCTTAAAAAGTGATGACTCCCTTTGATTCTAATGACATTGAATTTTATCTTTTTCAGTATTTTAACAAGCTGTTTGCCCTGTAGTGATGGATATTGTGTCATACAAAAACCGATATTCGTTGAAATCCCACAAATTGATTGGGAATGATAATGTCATCAACCTCCACACATAATGCAATGGCTTCTTTAATACGGTCTAACAAAATATCCAGAGATTTTGCCTGTGTATGGCACCCTTTTAATTCAGGTACGGTGGCGACATAAAATCCCTCATTATCCTGCTCGATAATAACATTGAATGTTTTCATACCTGCCGCAGTTTTATTGCCTTGTGCATCTGTTACAAATTTCGTTCCCATGGTAAGCCTCCATCAAAATTTTATAAAGTAACATTATACCCCATCATACTCTGGAAAGAAAGACCTCTAAATTGGGGTCTGGATATTTGCCATAAGGGTAACGATTTTGCCACCAAGGCTCAGGCAATACCCGTTCCGGTCTGCTCACCTTACACTCTCTAGTGCCTCTAGTGCCTGAATGATTTCTTACGTGAGCCGGATTTGACGGTTTGACGGGGTCTGACCCCGATAAGTTTTTGTTTTTATGGGGGAATCGTTCCAATCTGGGGCGTTTTTTCCTCTTAGAGCCTGCTTTTTGGGGGCAAAAACT
>JAHJDU010000141.1 GCA_018812385.1 Pseudomonadota bacterium | reverse complement strand
TCACTGACTATAAAAAAATTATTGAAACACTTCTTTTGCAAACAAATTATGACTACATCCCGAATGTAAAAATACCTTTCAGCCTTAATAATATAAATCTTGAGGCATCCTTTGGTCGGGTTACAAGGAAAGATACAAAAGACTTGTTGATTAATTTTGGAATAGTTTATGGATCTGCTTTAGAAATCCTTGAAAAACAAAAATTTAAAATTATTTCCATATCCCCGGAATTGACCCCACTTGAACTATGTGAAAAATTATTCTCACATCTTGGATATGCAACATGGAAGAACCCATCTTTTCCTAGTGAGAAAACCATTGAAAGCTTAAATGGGCTTTATGCTACTAAAGGACAGGATAAATTGTTTATTCCTGTTAAACCGTTAAGCATAGATGCTTCAACATATCTTAAAAAAGAGGGGATAAAAATTTTATCCATGGAAAATACAACCCAAGTCCAATAAAAGGGGAAAGCCATATGAAAAATATTATTTCTCTATTTTTTGTCTTCCTTTTTCTTGTATCCTGCTCGTCAAAAAATGTGGATATGGAAAATAAAAAAGAGAACGCCATTGACATTCAGAGGATTGGTGAGGCCCACTATAATTCCGGAAAATATACTGCTGCATTACAAAGCCTTCTTGAAGCCCATCAAATAATCCCTAATGATCCTTATCTTAATAATAGTCTGGGACTAGTTTATCTGGCCAAGGAGAGATATGATCTTGCGGAAAATAGTTTCAAAAAAGCATTGGACCTTAAATCAGACTATATTCACGCAAAAAATCATCTTGGGGTGGTATATCTTAAGCAGAAAAAATGGGATCTTGCAATTGGGTGTTTTAAAGAGGTTTCCGAGAACCTTTTATATGCCACTCCTGAAATATCTTTTTCAAATCTTGGATGGGCATATTTTCATCAAAAAAAGTACATCACTGCTAAAAATTATTTTATTAAATCCTTAGAAATCAGACCAAATTTTTTAGTTTCCGTGCATGGGCTTGCATCCATTTACATTGAGACAGGCAACCACAACCAGGCCATTGACTTTCTCCATCATGCCCTGGAAACAAATCCTGAAGCTGCTATTATTCACTCTGATATGGCAAAAGTTTATGAAGCTTTAAAAAATTTTGATAAAGCCAGAAAATCCTGGAATATTGTTCTTAAATTAGAACCTGCAACATCACCCCTTGCAAGGGAAGCACAAAAAAGGCTTTTTGAACTCAATTAATCTGATGTTGTGAAAGTATTTCTTTTTTGTTCAAGCTGAACAATGGATGGGGTTATAAATATTAATAGTTCATTTCTTTTATCTTTACCAATATCTGTCCTGAAAAGTCTTCCTAAATAAGGAATTCCGGAAAGAAAAGGCGTTCCTGAACTGCTCTTGGTATCTGTTGTTTTTACAATTCCGCCAATGACAATGGTATCGTTATTATTTACCAGAAGCTCTGTCTCTGCCTCATTGGTTGAAAGGGATGGAACCCCACTGGTAACAGAGTCAATATCATTTTTAGTCAAATAGACCTTCATTGCAATTCTTTTATCCGGTGTCACATGGGGTGTGACTTCCAGCAGCAAATCAATATTTTTAAATTTAACAGATGACCCACCAGTGTCATCACGCTCAAGATATGCATATTCAAGGCCCTGTTTTATTTTTGCACTTTTGTTGTCAAGGGTAAGAATTCGGGGCGAAGAAACAACTTTAACATCACCCTTTGTCTCAGACGCTGCTATTTGTGCATTCATACTTAAAAAATTGGAACCCAAAATTCTATAAAAATTAAATGAGCCTGCATTGGCTGGTGCTGAAACCGGACTATTTAAAGCGATGGTGAAGTCCCCTGATCTCCCTGTGTATTCAGTTTGGCTATTTGTAAAGCTTAAACCAAGCCCAAGCTCTCTTGAAAAATCCTTTGTCACTTCAACCACTTTTGCCTCGATCATGATTTGCGGGGTAACTTTATCCAATCGAAAAATAATTTCCCGGGCCTGATCAACTTTTGCCTGGGTATCAGTGATAATGATCATATTGGTACGTTTATCAACACTTATTCTACCCCTGTCTTTTGTTAGAATCTGGTCTATATGAGGTTTGATATCTGCTGATGCATCGGAATAATTTACAGGGATATATTCTGTCACCAATAACTCTAAACTCTTTTTTTGTTCCAAAGATTTCTGCCTGGTAACAATAGTTTCCTGCATCATTTTTTCTTCTTTGTTCAATGTCTCTATGGTTGCAATCCGTATAACATTTCCTTCTTTTTTCATTCCAAGGTTATTCATCCTTAAAACAAGGTCCAGCACCTGATCCCATGGAACCGGATTTTCAAGGGTTAAGGTCACTTTCCCTTGAACATCCCTGTCGATTGCGAAATTAAGCTTTCCAACACTTCGAAGGATCCTGAATACATTCTTAATATCAGTTTCATAAAAATCCAGCTTGATTTTTTCACCTGTATATTTTTTTTGCGATCCAAAGATTGCTTCTTCCACTGTTTGCTTTTTAGTGGTTTGTTTTTGATCTGCGATTAATAAGGGTTCTTCAAGCAGGTCTGTCTTCTGTCTTTCTGGCTCAATCAGCTGAATTTGAGGCCCTTTGAGTACTTTTTTATTTGCCTTACTAAATACAGGAGAGGCTATTGCAGATGCCTCAAAAAACAATGAAATAATATTTTGAGTCTGAACGACTCGATAGGGGACCTGATCCCTTATTTTTATCTCAATTTTTGAATTCTTTTTTTCCCCTGGAACCTGAATCGGCATTAATCCTTCAACTGCTGATTTAAAATATTGCGTTAAAAGTGGCCGTTTATGATACTCTGGGATTATTGTATTATAAAGATTTAAAAACAATTTATTATTGCTGCTTTCCTGGGTGATGTCATGTTTTACAGGGTGGCTTGTTTGAACAACTATGCTGGATTTCCCGTCCGCCTCAGTATTAAATTCAATATGGGTCATTGTTGCTGTTCTATCGGGGATAATAATGGTTTCTTCAGATACGGTATTTTCCCGGGAGTTCTTATCCACCACCATGGCTGTAGAGTCAGCTAGCTTATTGACACGGGCCTGCTTTCCCATAATATTATCAGAAAGAGCCACCGTTAAAATATGATCATTTTCAATCACTTCATAGTGAAGGTCCTGTTTTAACAAAATTTCAATTTTTGCAGTTTTCATCTCTTCATCAACATAGGTAACAATTAAATCACCAATGCTGTTGTTTTCAGGGACTATTATCTTGAAATCTTCAGCAATTCTGGTTTCAGGAAAATAAATGGCAATTCCAAAAGGAAAGGCTTGTTTTATGGAGGTATAGACTAATTTTTGATTCCCTTGAATTTCAATCTCAACTGGGTGTTTCGCAAGATCAACATTGACAGCACTTATCTGTCTATCCTTCGGAATAATGGCAGTTTTATCTAATATTCCTGAACTGTTTTGTATTTGTTCAGCTTTTTTAATTGTTTCAGTTTTAGGGGCAATACACCCGGCAACAATGAACACAGCCAAAAAAAAGCCAAGTATTTTATTCATCGTATTCATTCTTGTTTTCATCTGGGGAAAAGGCATATTAATCCTCATTATCAATTTTATGAAGTTTTATTTCCTGAAAACGCTCTTTGAGCTTTCCTTTATAATCTTTAATCAGCTCCTTGATCACAATGCTGCTATCTTTAATTTCAGATACTTTTCCCTGATTTTTTCCAATATAAGTACCAATACCCACCTCATACCCTTTGCCATTGGCTTCCTCTACCATTGCAATCTGCCTGTTTTTCATAATAATGACGGCCACCAGACGAATTTGGCTTAACTCAATTTTTTCAAGGGGGGTTAAAATTCTTTTTGGGCGTTCATCAATCAGGGGCTGACTTTCTTCTACTTTTTCCTGAATCAGCGATTCAAATGGATCAATTTTGCCAAGGGAATCATAATGCTCAGGCTCTTGTTTATCCTCTCTTTGTTCTGAACCCTGAAGAGTGTTTTCTAAGACTGGAGTTTTATTGTTTTTTGAATTTAATTCATCTTTTTCAAATTTATCTTGAACAATGGGTTGGGAAGATATTTTACCTGAAATTACACTTGGGACTGATTTATTTGCTACAGGTGGCTGATCATTACAGGCAGAGATCAAAAAAATAAATCCAAATACAAGTGCTGATAAAATTATCTTTGATTTAGGTATCATTGTGAATTCTTTTTTTATCAATTCCTATTTCTTTTTGCTTTTTTGATTATTTTTATCTGTTGATTCATTTTTTTCAACGAACATGTAGGTAACAGCCGTGCAGCTCATTTCCAAAAGCTCACCCTTGGTTTTCACCTCAACATTATTGATATTCACAATCCTGTTAAGCCTTGTAATTTGAAAGAAAAAATCCGTAATTTGATGGTATCGACCCTGGACCTTTATGGAAACAGGAATTTCTTTAAAAAACTCCTTATTGACTTCGTTGCCAGGTTCAAACAGATGAAATGCCAGTCCTGCATAGCTTCCTGCCTTGGAGATACCTGTCAACAGTGATGGAAGCTCACGTTTATCAGGAAGGGCTTTCATTGCTATATTAAATTCCTCGGTTTTTTGGGCCATTAATGTTTCATATTTTAAAATCTCGGAAGCCCTTTTCTTAAATGTTGAAAGCGTGGCAACCTGGCTTTTATAATTATTTTGTTCTTTTTTCAATTCATCGTGCTTTGGCATAAACACAAAATAATAATAGGCGCCTCCGATGACAGCGAATGTTATAAGGTAGATAAGCAGCCGTTGTCTTTTTGTAAGTGTAGCGACTTTTTCAAAAAAAACGTCCAGGGGTTTTTTTGTTTCATTAATATTACTTTTTCCCTTTCTCATTCTGCCCTTATTTTGAATTTTCTTGTTTCTCTTCTTTTGATTTTGCTTTGCTACAAAGCAATTCAAATGATTTTAACATAATACCATCTTTAAAATTTTTTATTTTAGCTGTTTTTAAATCAACTTTGTCAAAGATTGAAGAATTTTCAAGTTTATCCATAAAATCAGCAATTGTAGGGTTGTCAAATGCAATACCTTTGATGGTAACACTATCTTCATTTGTTTTAAAACTTTCAAGCCACATTCGCTGGGGAACAATAAGGTCAGTCATTTTATCAAATAAAATTAATTGTTCTCCCCTCTGTTTTTTCAACGAAGAGACGATTTCAAGCTTTTCTTCAAGAACTTGCAGGTCTTTTTTAATTTTGGCTACCCGATCGGCCTTTTTTTTATATTTTAAAATTTGATGATTGACCTGTTTTGTTTTTTCTTTAACTTCCAAAATTTGTTTATTCATACTCATTGTGTACCAGACAAGTGCCACAATGGTTAAAAAAATCAACAATAAAAAGATGGATATCTGCTTTCTGATATTCTCTTTTTTTCTGGCAACTCTAAATGGTAAAAGATTAATTTTTATCATTTATCATCCACTCGTCTTAATGCAAGTCCTATGGCTATCGGTGCCAGGGGGCCGGTTTTGGTTATAAAAGAGTCTGGAAATTTCTTTTCATTTACAATCAAGGCTTTAAAGGGATTAATGATTGATATATCTGCATCCAGCTCAGATAAAAGACTATCTTTAAAGCCTTTAATAAAAACACCTCCGCCACTCAATACAATTTTTTCAATTTTCTCATAATTGGAAGAGGTTTGATACGTGTTCACCACTTCACAAATTTCAGAACACCATGATAAAGAGATATTCCTGCAGATCTCCTGAATGCTATCCTGGCTGACAATATCATTTGCCTGACCATTAACTATTTGTTCTGCTTCATCCACGGTTACATCAAATTGATGGACAATCTCTTCTATGATCTGATTTGTTCCAGACACAGTATCCCTCATCATTAACGATGCTTTTTCCTTTAATATGTTCAAAGATGTTTTTGATGCCCCTATATCAATCAACAAGGTTATTTGTTCATGGTTTTCAGAGGGCAGTATGTCATGGGCGTTTTGAAGAGCAAAGGTATCAACATCAATTATTTTCGGATAAAGCCCGGCCAGATGAATCAAATCAATATACTCAGCCACCAGATCTTTTTTAACTGCAACCACCAGCACACTCATGTGACCATGGGAAAATTCGCTTTCACCCAGGACTTGATAATCGATATTGACATCATCAATGTCATAGGGAATATATTGTTCTGCCTCAGAATATATTGTATCGTGGAGTTGTTTTTCAGGTCTGGTTGATATATTAATTGTTTTTATTACGACTGAATGCCCACCCGTTGAGATGGCAACATTTTTTTCACGAATTTTCTGGGATTTAAAAAGCCTTCGGATGTCACTTGCAAGACCATCCATATCAGCAATCCGGCCTTCAACAATGGTGCCAGGTGCGATTCGGGCCATCCCGAATTTATGCAGGACAATCCCTTTCCCGGTTACTTTGAGCTCAGCAACCTTAATAAACGAAGAGCCGATATCCAGACCGACAAGATGATCTTTTTTCCCAAATATCATACACATTCACAATAATTAAGGTAAAACCAATGTCACTTAGATAAATCCAGTTTGCAATTTTTCATATTGATTCCTACCATCAATATGACTATACTTTGATCCGATATTGCTGTAAAGTCAAATACTATAATGCCTTTTACTAAACTCATAGCAAAAGCCAGATAGGTTTGTCAAACTTAAAAACTAAAAAATTGTGGGATAAATGTTACAAAAATCAGATGACTTACAGGGCATAAAATCTTTCAGGCTGGTCAAATTTTTCACCTTCTCCTCCCTTGTTATAATGTTCACTGCGACCATTGCAATCTCAACTTTAAATGCCCACTGGGTAAGAAAGATTCTTCTGGAAAAAAGTGAAGAATATGCCTCGCTCCTTGTGGAGAATCTCAACCATCAGATCATTTCCAGGTTTATGCTCCCAGTATTAGTACGATACGGGGAGATCAGGCTGCGAGAAAAAGAACAATTCCTTCTGATGGACAAAGTTGTCAGATCTACCCTGCATAGTTTTGATGTTGAAATGGTGACCCTTTATGATGAAAAAAACATTATCTCCTATAGCTTTGATCCGACTAAAATAGGAGAAGAAAACGCCGGCGGTGTCCATTATGAAAAAGCAATGAAAAAAGAAGCAACATCAAGGCTAACACAGCAGGGCAGCTTTCTGGAATTGTTATTCTGGTTTCCCCAGGAAACAAAAATCATTACCTTTGCTCCCCTAAGGGCTGACAAACAGATATCACCTGATCTGGCAGACCGGGTACTGGGTGTCGTTGAAATTGTCAGAGATGTTTCCGATGATTATAAAAAAGTATTTAAGCTTCAAGGGCTTATTGTTGGGTCCTGCTTTATTATTATGGGAATCCTTTTCATGGTACTTCGGTTTGTAGTCAAGCATGGAGAAAAAATCCTGGAACAAAGAGCTGAAGAAAGACTTAAGCTTGAAGAAAAACTGCATCAGGCTGAACACTTGTCAGCCATTGGTGAAATGACAGCAGGTGTATCACATGAAATCAGAAATCCCCTGGGGATTATAAAAAGCAGTGCCCAATTATTGAAGAAGAAGATGGCAAAACTGGATGCCACAAGCAGTATCCCTGATATTATTGTCGAAGAGTCTGCCAGGCTTGATAATATTATTACAGACTTTCTGGATTTTGCCAAACCTAAAATCCCGGATCTTCATCCCTGCCGGATTGAGGAGATTATAGAAAAAAATATTGCCTATCTTACTCCCCAGATAGAAGATAATAATTTCAAGATCATAAAAGAGATATCAGAACGATTACCTGAAATAATGGCTGACAGTGCCATGCTGCACCAGGCGTTCTTAAATATTTTCATTAATGCATTCCAGTCCTTAAAAAACAATGGCTGTCTTACCATCCGAATAAAATATGATTCAGGCAGTATTGTTATTAATTTTATTGATAACGGGGAGGGTATCCCAGAACAGGTCTTAAAAAAAATATGGACCCCCTTTTTTACGACAAAAGATACTGGAACTGGATTAGGTCTTGGCATCGTAAAAAATATTATTGAAGCCCACAACGGAACAATTGCAATTACAAATACAGAAACAAGGGGCGCAAACGTAGAAATTAGGCTTCCAGCTTAGGAGACAAATGGCATGGAAAATATTCTGATTGTTGATGATGAAAAAAATTACCCCACAATAATAGGAGAAATCCTTCAGGAAGAAGGCTATACATCCTTAACCGCTTCCAGTGGAATGGAGGCCCTGGATATTCTAAACAACGAACTCATAGACCTGGTTTTGACCGATGTAAAAATGCCCGGGATGAGCGGTATCCAATTACTTGAAAAAATTAAAGAAATCAAGCCAGATATCCCTGTCATCATCATGACGGCCTATGGCAGTGTAGAAAAAGCTGTGGAAGCCATGCACAAGGGTGCATACACATTTATTCTCAAACCTTTTGAGAACCAGGCACTTATTGCCCATATTGCCAAAGCGATCTCGGTTTACAGAATTGTTCAGGAGAACAGCATCCTCAGGGAGGCAATCAGTTCACGGTACAGCTTTGTTAATATTATCGGAAAAAGCAAACCCATGCAGGAAATTTATGAACTTATTAAAAAAGTGGCACCTTCCAATGCCAGCGTTCTTATAGAAGGGGAAAGCGGTACGGGCAAAGAGCTGGTCGCAAAATCAATCCATTATAACAGCCTGAGAAAAACCAAACCTTTAATTGCTGTAAACTGCTCTGCATTTGCTGAAACGCTTTTAGAAAGTGAGTTGTTTGGCCATGAAAAAGGAGCCTTTACAGGGGCAATCGCCATGAAAAAAGGTCGGTTTGAAATGTCTGACAAAGGGACTCTATTTCTTGATGAAATTGGTGAACTGCCCATTTCACTCCAGGTAAAATTACTCAGGGTTCTTCAGGAAAAAACAATTGAACGGGTTGGAGGGACAATGTCTATCCCTGTTGATTTTCGCCTCATTGCAGCTACTAACAAAAACCTTGAAGATGAGATAAAAAATGGGCGTTTCAGAGAAGATCTCTATTACAGGCTCAATGTTGTCAAGGCGGTTATTCCGCCCCTTAGAGAACGATCCGAGGACATTCCTTTGTTAATCAACCATTTTATAGACAAATATACCAATGAGCAGCCCTCAACGGGCAATGTATCCGGGATCAACCTGGAAACTGTCAAAATTTTATGCGATTATCAATGGAAAGGCAATGTAAGGGAACTTGAAAACATTATAGAACGCTGTGTCATCCTCTGCAGCAGCGACACGATTACCCCATCCGACCTTCCATTACAGGTCAGACAGAATATGTCTTTCACACTTGATTTGAATGGGATTCCTGAGGATGTTGGACTTGCGGAAACTCTGGCAGCCGTGGAGAAAAGGATGATACAAAGAGCGATGAAACTTTCTGGAAACATACAGACAAAAGCAGCTGAACTTCTGGGAATAGGAAAAAGTGGTTTGAGCCAGAAACTTAAAAAATTTAATCTGGACAAATAGCTAAAAAAAATAATAGGTCGTTCAAAATTATAAACTATTTTAAAATTAATAATTTTTAGTTGTATTTTTAAATAGTTAGAGACACAATTCAATAAACCATGTCAAAACAAGTTTAAAATTTTAAATTTGTTTGCATCCTTTTTCAATTTGTCCATGGCAAACAAAGCAGCCCAAATTTTATCCAATTATAAAAAGGATATAATTTCAGGTAGTTAAAAAAAATTTGAGAGGTGGGGGTTAATTTTCATATTATGGCAGGCAAATTGCATTATCAGTTTATACTAACAAAATGTTGGTTTTTTCATCTTTTTTTCCTTTTCTTAAAGAGGCTGCTTTAGCAACGCAAAGCAGCCTCTTTTAGTTTATATCACTTTATTTCATCAATCTTGCTCTTGGCGATTGGCCGGTACATTGAAGTTTCATATTCCGCAACAATTTTCTCGTACAGTTTTTTGCTCTCACCCACTTTATCACCGGTTGCATACAACATGGCCAGGGCAAATTTTGCTTCATCCTTTAATAGATTTGTTTTGCCTTGTTCAATTTGAAGAAAATATTTCTCAGCCTCTTTCAATTCTTTTCTGGCAAGGCTTACATGCCCCAAAGAGGCCAGAAGAAAATTTTCCATCTGGGCTTCATTTTTCAATATCTCAAGGGATTCTTTATAATATTGATAACTTTGATCAAATTTTGAAGCATCATAACATATTTTGGCAAATTTAACCTTTGCCAGCTTACCGGCTATGGTATTAGCATACTCCGTAAAAATATTTTGA
>JAHJDU010000015.1 GCA_018812385.1 Pseudomonadota bacterium | reverse complement strand
TCTTATTAATTAGTATCCTGCCTCAACTGCCCCATAGTTGATAAAGCAAATGTGACGTGGAAGGTTGCCTCGAATATGACAGAACCCATCTATCGTGCCACCTTCACCCATTTGAAGGCTCAAAACCCAAAATGGCATCGATTAAAGCAACAAAGATATTAACACCATCTAGTAATATACCATCATTAAAATCATACGCCGGGGTATGGAGGTTAGGGTGTTTTTCCCCGGCTCCCAATGAAAATAGAGCACCCCCTTTTCTGGATGCATCCATGAGCCTTCCAAAATCTTCTGAACCGCTACTGCCTCGATCTAACGTCACAAAGTCAAGATTGGCTGACATGGCTGCATTTTTGACCATTTTTGTGCAATCCGCATCATTGATAACGGCATGGAATTTATCCTTGTACGAAAAGGATGGTGTCAATTGGTTTAGTTTTGTATGTATGGTCTTAATTGACTCTACCGGGCTGATGCCATTTTCCGGTGATGATGCATGGGCAGTTTTTCCGTTTTCTTCTGCGGGCTGATACAATAAAATCGACTACCATCGCAGCAGTGTTGCTTTCCTGGCCTGAAAGGTCCGGGGAAGAATGTAATGTTTGACGAAATGTGATTAATTCTTTAAGCGTTGATTTATCCATCACTCTATTCCAAAAAATGCTTCTATTATAAAAATACCCCTTCGGTCAGGTCGAACTCAGAGAGTCTCTCCGGAGCTCGATTCGTTTAATCTAAGGGCTTTTACCGGATCAATGCGCCTGCTATGATTTGCCGGCAGAAAAGCTTTTTTCCCGCTGGTAAACAATCTTGCCGCCAAGGATTGTTATTTCTACTTTAATATTTTTAAGTGTTTCGCTGTCAACTTCATATGGGTTGTGGCTCAGCACTGCTAAATCTGCCAGTTTTCCTTCACAAATAGTTCCTTTTACAGACTCTTCAAAAGAAGCGTAGGCCCCGTTCTTTGTATACATTTCCAACGCTTCATCCACGGATATTGTTTCATTTGGGTTGTAGGCAGGGCCATCCGGTGTTTCAACATTTTTACGTTCAACCAGCGCATAAATTCCTTTAAAAACATCGGGTGTTTCAACAGGGATATCAGAACCACAGTTTACACAGATACCACAATCACGTAATGTTTTCCACGCGTAGCACTGACGGCCCCTTTTTTCACCCAGGCGACTGTCAAGCATTTTTAAATCGCTGGATAACGCAGCCGGTTGCGTATTGATATTCAATCCCAATGCTGCAATGCGCTGGTATTGTTTTTTATTTCCGACAAAAACATGGACTAACCTGTGTCTGTGATCGTTTCTGGGATGTTGATGCAATAATTTTTCAAACTGATTCAAAATCATTTCCAGAGATCCGTCTCCAATGGTATGCAAACAAATCTGCATACCCGCCAGGTGTAATTTTTCCATGTTCTGATACAATTGACCTGCCGTATAGTAATATAGCCCCTTGTTTCCTTTGTCGTCAGAATAGTCCTCAAGAAGGGCTGCCGTCCTTGCACCAAGGGTGCCGTCAACCCATTGCTTGACAGGACCCATCCGGTAATAGTGATCGCCGTCCCCTGTTCTGATACCGTTCTCAAGGAAGCGGTCAATATCCGGTCCGTTGGGCTGGGCCACTTTCTGGTAGACTCGCATTGCAAGTTCTTTGTTGTCGGCCATTTCCTTGTAAAGAGTGTATATGTCCGTAAAATTTCCAGAATATCCCAGATCATAGGATTCTTCGGAATGGATCGAGGTGACGCCATAGGATAGAAGTTTATTGATGCCGGTTTTAATGGCTGTTTTTATTTCAAGAATGCTCTGGTTCGCATTTTTTTGTTTTTTAAACCATTCAAGAGCCGCTTCCGTGATGACCCCATTCAGGTCACCTTTATCATCCTTTATAAATTGCCCCCCTGCAATGGCCGTGTCACACGTTATGCGGGTTAATTCAAGCGCCATGGAATTGACCGCTGCAACATGTCCGCAATTTCTGAGAAGCAGAATCGGATGTGTTATGGAAATCCTATCAAGATCGTCCTTTGTCAAAAATTTGCCATCCTGAAAGAGGTTTTGGTCCCAACCCCTCCCATACAGCCATTGCCCGGCATCTAATTGGCTGTGTTCAAGATGGCTTCTGCTTGTTTCAATCACATCATTCCGGGACGTCAGGCCGTTTAAGGTCACAGAATTAAGAGAGCATCCATATCCGACAAGGTGGACATGGGTGTCAATAAAACCGGGGACTACCGATTTCCCCTTCAGATCGATCACATTGGCCGAGTTGTCTGCGTATCGTATGACATCTTCATTGCTCCCAAGCCTGGTAATAATATCACCGTCAATTGCGGCTGCCTGGTAAACCCTGCCTTCCATGGTATACAGTTTGGCATTTTTAATAATCAAGCTCATGGCGTATCTTTAAACCTCATGTTAAGATGCTATCCAGATGAACCTAAGAGAGCATATAATTGTCCTGGTTTCGATTAAAATTATAATAGACAGTCGAACACCAATACAGTCAGCCGATTGCCACTTTTGCCATGCTCTCTTTTACCCGAGCCATCATATACCATATCCGGGGCATTTTCAAGGGCGGGGATATCCCGTTCATTTAGCACAACAATGGTGAAACTTTAGTAAAATAACATTTTGGCGTGATATGTTAATGGGTTTATAGAGGGGCTTTCGCTGGCTATCTGTGAGAACCGGCTAAAAGACTGTAATTAACTCGCCAACCTGGCCGGGCCTGACACCATCGTGCTTGACCTCAAGGAAAAGACTGTTCTACCTGCATTCATTGATGGGCATGAAGATGATCCTGATGACCATGGGATTTTACTTATAGAAGATCAGTTGGAACTGGACCGGATTGTCCAGCGCATCCATGATATGAACTACCAGGCCTGCATCCACGCCAATGGTGACCTGGCCATTGAGATGTCTTTGAACGCTATTGAACAGGCCCAACAAAAACGACCCGGATTAACACCACGCCACAGAATCGAACACTGCACCATGATTACCGATAATATTTTGAAACGCATGCATCAATTGAAAGTGATGGCCTTACCCTTTGCATCCTACCTGTGGCAGCATGGTAAAAAATTGAAACCGTTTTACGGCCAGCGGGCCCACAGAATGTTTGCTCATAATAGCTTTCTGAATGCCGGAGTAAGGGTGGCTGCCTCCTCGGATCACCCTGTTGGGCTTCAATCACCCTTGCTTGGTGTACAATGCATGGTGACTCGGCAGTCATCCACGGGAGAAATTATCGGGCCCCAGGAAAAAATATCCATTGATGAGGCATTCAAAATGTATACTGCCTATGCAGCCTATGCCACTGGTGAAGAAACCATCAAAGGGACTCTTTCACTGGGTAAGCTTGCCGACATTGTCGTATTAAACCGAGACCCGTGGTCTATCCCCCCGGAAGAAATCTCCCAAATTGGTGTTGTCAATACCATCGTTGATGGAAAAATAGTTTACGCCCACGAAGAGTAACCAGTATAATCTGATATTTATCATAAAAAAACTTTCTTTAAGTTAAACCAACTATTTTTTTAAAGCAAATACAAGATTTTTTATTCCTTAAAAAAAATACACACTAAAAATATTTACATCTCTTTCGCAACCTGAAATAATGGCCTAGCAAACAATAAATTTTAGGGAGTGCATACATGTTTCAACATATTATCAATGCCGCAGAAAGATTAAAGGGCCATGCCAATCATACCCCTGTAATGACCTCGGGTAGCTTAAACAAACTTGTGGGGGCGGACATATACTTAAAGTGTGAAAACTTTCAAAAAATAGGCGCTTTCAAGTTCAGGGGTGCGTTTAACAGCATTTCAAAACTTAGTGCCCTGGAAAAATCAAAAGGGGTCATCACCTATTCCTCGGGGAACCATGGCCAGGCTGTTGCCCTTGTGGGAAAGATGCTCAATGTTGAAACAACCATTGTCATGCCGAAAAATGCGCCGGCCACAAAACTGGCTGCAACAAAAGAGTATGGTGCCATTGTGGTTGAATATGATCCTGATGAAGGAAGCCGGGAAGAGATTGCATTAAAAATCCAGGAAGAGCAGGATTTGACCATGATCCCGCCATTTGACCATCCGGATGTCATTGCAGGCCAGGGAACTGCTGCCCTGGAACTGTTTGACCAGGCCGGTTCCCTGGACATGCTGTTAACCCCGTGTGGTGGTGGAGGTCTTTTAAGCGGCTGTGCCATTGCAGCAAAAGGCAAAAACCCTGACTGCAAAGTCATTGGTGTAGAACCAGAACTTGCAGATGATGCCTGCAGGTCATTTAAAACCGGAATCCTTCAAACGGTTCAAAATCCAGCCACCATTGCCGATGGAACAAGAACTACGTCTCTTGGAAAAATAACCTTTCCTTTGATATTGGAAAATGTTGACGATATGGTAACAGTTTCGGAAAAAGATATTATTCATGCCGTACAATTTTTATTTTTCCGCATGAAACTTGTGGTGGAACCCTCAGGAGCTCTCGGACTTGCAGCCCTTTTAAACAAAAAGGTTGTTCCAAAAGGAAAGGTCGGGATTATCTTAAGCGGCGGCAATATTGATGCCAAAACCATGGAGATGATCCTGAAATCATGATTTGCAATCACGCTAAAAATGCAAAGATAACATATGCCCGCTATGCAAAAGAATAACAAGGCTCTGACAACACCCGGCTTTCGGTCAGGCCTGACCTACACTATACTGAGCCATAATCCATAGGTCAGACCTGAAATAATGGTACAGATGGATATGGCTGCCACTGCATAATCAGGATCACCTCCGATTTCTTTTGCCATGATATAGGTAAGGGTTGCCGTTGGAGAAGCAAGGAGAATCAATCCTGGAAGATATTCTTTTGGGTGAACAGAAAAAAACTTGAACAATACAAATCCAATGGCAGGTGCAACCATCACCTTTAAGAAACTGGATATCAGAACATTTAAAAACCGTGGTTTTAATTTTTCAAAAGAAAGGGATGCACCAATAATCAAAAGAGCCAGGGGCAGGGCCATACCCGTTAAAATTTGAAGGGCCCTGTCAAGGATAAGGGGCATTGGTATATTGAGCAGAGAGAATGAGATGCCTGCCAGGGCTGAAAGTATCACAGGGTTGGCCATGGTTTTTTTCATGGTATCAAATATCTTTGGACGGTCCTTATTGTCCCCCGCATGGTATTGCAG
>JAHJDU010000140.1 GCA_018812385.1 Pseudomonadota bacterium | reverse complement strand
TTTAAGATTGTAACGGCGGCGGCGGCTGTTGAAACCCTGGGCTATAAGCCTCAGACTCAATTGCACTTTAATGGGAATAAATACACATTATATAAGCGCCAGCTCAAGGATGTTAAGAATAAACATACCAATAAAACTTCATTTTCCAGGGCTTTTGCCGAATCCATAAACCCGGTGTTCGGCAAAATTGGAAAAAATTACCTTGGAAAGGAAAAATTGGACCATTATGCTGACGCTTTTGGATTCAACCAGATTATTCCTGCTGAATTACCATTTTTGTCAGGCACATTTAAAACCAACAGCAAGGAATACCATCTGGCTGAACTGGGGAGCGGGTTTAACACTGACACCACCATTTCACCTATATTTGGGGCCATGCTTATCTCGGCAATTGTTAACTCGGGCAATATCATCCTGCCCAGTATTGTTGAACATGTAACGGATTTTGATGGCCAAATCATTTACAAAAACAAAATAACACCCTATAAAACAGCTATACTGCCCCAAACTGCAACAACCATGATGCAATTGCTGGAAAAAACCATAACAAAGGGGACTGCTAAAAAATCCTTTAAAGGGGCTTCAAAAGACAAAGTACTTTCTAAGCTTTTGATTGGCGGGAAGACCGGATCTCTTTATAACAGGGATAATACTATTAAATACGACTGGTTTACGGGTTTTGGAAAAGATAAAACAACAAATAAACAAATTGCTTTATCCATTGTTGTAGGCCATGGAGAATATATTGGAACAAGGGCAAGTGATTATGCACAGATGATTTTAAAACAATATTTTAAATAGCCCTAAGTGGGGTCAAGCCTGACCTCGGGGAACGGGGAAACGGAAGGAAAAAATGATTGAGCCTATAAAACTTTTTTTAATCCTGATGAAAAAATTATGTTCCATTAATATTGGAATCGGCATATCCATAAACCAGGCAAAAAACAACTCGATTTTGTTTTTCCCGAACCAACCCAATACCGTGTCATGCGGCATTTCTACATTTGTCGCATTTAAAGGCAGCACTCCTTGTCACGCCCTTGATTTAATGCCCATAGAAAAAATGGTGCTTTCAATAAAAACTAACCAATTATTGCCTGATTCAAAGCCGGTCCTTGATAGTTTTCCCGGCAGCGATGATCTTTT
This sequence comes from Pseudomonadota bacterium, assembly GCA_018812385.1. Taxonomy (GTDB): domain Bacteria; phylum Desulfobacterota; class Desulfobacteria; order Desulfobacterales; family Desulfobacteraceae; genus Desulfobacula. The sequence continues at coordinate 3,123 of JAHJDU010000140.1, read as the reverse complement.
ATGCAGATTATTTGAAGCCTGCCAGGAATTAAAACAGGAATATTTTTTTTCCGATCTCTTCTTTAATAAAGACAAAAAAAATACGCTTTTATCCATTTCACAAACCATTGAACAATTGATAATGGATCAGACTGCTGTATTTAAAAAACACTTTGCAACTCTTTCTTCCTCAGATATTGATGCCATTTCCTCTGGTCTTGAAAAACTCCAGGATATTTCCTGGTGCCTTAAAAAGGAGGTGTTGGATAATATCCATGCCATCGGCAACCTTTCAGTGGGTCTTGAAAACTCCCACAACACTGAGGGGTTAAAGATATTCAAAAGAATTAACGCTGTGTTAAACAGTATTGACCGACTTGAAGTCAGGGGAAGAGACTCTGCCGGGATTTCAATAATTTTAACCTTGACCTTGGAAGAGTATGAAAAATTTAAGGAAAGTCTTATAAAGGACGGACTTTTAGACCGGTTTAAACAACGGACAAATCATCTGGTATTATCCAACAACAGCATTACCATCGAGGATACCTTTCAGGAAAATGGCAGCCATTTTATCGCCATATCCTTTGTCTATAAATTTGCCGCAGAAATCGGTGCACTTGGAGACAATGTATCCTTTATCCGAAGCCAGATTAAAAATGACCCCATGCTCCAATTGATTTCAAATTATCTTTTTGTTGCCAATTCCATATCAGCTCATACCCGATGGGCTTCGGTGGGAGACATCACGATTGCCAACTGCCATCCCCAGGACAACACCCCAACGGACAGAGAGCTTGCCAGGTCAGGCATCATTCATGTCTGTCTGAATGGAGATATTGACAATTATCTTGAATTAAAAACAGAATATGAAGCCCGATATGATAAAATCCATAAAGATATCAATACTGACACCAAACTGATCCCTCTCCAGATCGAGCACTACCTGAAACAGGACAAAACCATTGAAGAGGCCTTTAGAATGGCTGTCAATGATTTTGAAGGTTCCCATGCCATCAGCATGCACTCGAATCTTGCACCGGGCAAATTATTTTTAGCCCAGAAAGGAAGCGGCCAGGCCATTTTTGTCGGAATTGCAAAGGATCATTATATTGCAGCATCAGAGCTCTATGGCATTGTGGAAGAAACTCCTGATTATATCAAGCTCAATGGAGAAGATAAAGGACAGATAGTCATTCTGGATCAAAATTCATTGGGGGGTGTATCCGGGATTCACTCTTTTTATTACAATAACACCCCTATTGGCATTGACGACCATCATGTCATGACAAGCCAGATAACCTCAAGGGACATCGACAGACAAAACTTCCCCCACTATTTTTTAAAAGAAATCTCAGAATCCCCGAATTCCGTTGAAAAAACCCTGGAAAATAAAGTCAGGTTCTTAATTGAATCAAACCAGTTCGCCACAAGTCTGGACGAAACTATGCTTCCAAAAACACTGGAAGCTGACTTTAAGAACGACAGAATAAAAAAAGTCTATTTTATCGGCCAGGGGACTGCCGGAATTGCAGCCCAGGGCTGTGCCGACCTGTTAAATTTCTATCTGGGTGATAAGGGCATAGATATAAGGGCATTAAAATCATCAGAACTTTCCGGGTTTAATATTATTGAAGGAAATGGTATTGAAAAACCCATGGCAAACACTCTGGTTGTTGCCATCAGTCAGTCCGGCACCACAACGGATACAAACAGGACCATTGATATGGTAAAAGAATGTGGCGCCAGAACACTTGCCATTGTAAACAGAAGAGATTCTGACCTGACTTTTAAAACAGATGGTGTCTTATATACCAGCTCCGGCCGGGACATTGAAATGTCTGTGGCATCCACAAAAGCATTTTATTCTCAAATTATTGCCGGGGCAATTTTAGGTCTTCACTTAGCCTCTATTACCCAGGCCAGATCCAGCGGATTTATAAACGAACAGATCAGGGAAATCATGGATCTGCCGGATAAAATGAGAACCATCCTTGGGATGAAAGATCAAATAAAAGATTCAGCCTTTAGGCTTGCAGTCTCAACAGACTATTGGGCAACGGTTGGATCAGGCTCAAACAAGACATCTGCCGATGAAATCAGGATCAAACTAAGTGAGCTTTGTTATAAAACCATTTCATCTGACTTTATTGAGGATAAAAAACATATTGACCTGTCAAGTGAACCATTGATCATCATTTGTGCTGCCGGAACAAGGGAAAGCGTTTTAGGGGATATTATAAAGGATACAGCCATCTTCCATGCCCATAAGGCAACCCCGGTTGTGATAACCACCATTGGAGAAGACAGGTTTGACATATATGCCAGGGATGTATTTAAAATCCCTGAAACACAAGAGCATTTTGCGCCTATCCTTAATACCCTGGTCGGACATATCTGGGGTTACTATGCTGCCCTTGCCATTAATGAGGGGTCCAGATTCATGTATGAAGGGAAACTTGAAATCCAGGATATTTTAGATGAGTATACTTCCATGGGACATGATATTTATGAAGTTCTTCTGGAGAAACGATTCAGGGAAACCATTGCACAATTTTACAACAAATTCTCAAAAAAAAGGAGACAGGGCGGGTTCCCTGCAGCCTTGGGACTTGATAATGTTGCCAATATCACACTGCTTTTAAAATATCTATCCGGTAAATTGCCGGTTTCTGATTTTGAAATCGATTTTGAAACAAAGGGTACCCCTTCCAATATGTTAAACACCTTTTTTGAAAATATCGGGGTTGCAATAAACGCCATGGCACGGCCGGTTGACGCCATCAAACATCAGGCCAAAACAGTGACGGTGGGGACCAGCAGAATCAGTGAAAAGTTTGAAGGCCCTGTCTTTGATGAACTTACTGCCAATGGCATTCAACTCTCCCAGATTACCAATAAAAATGTCCTGGTCATTAAAAACCTTCAGGAGGTTATCTCCGGCATAAATGGTGCCTTTCTCTACCAGATTTCCGGCCTGAGCCTGTTAGGCGAGGTCACTGGAGAGACCAAAATAAAAATAGTGAACAAAACCGGCGCATTAAAAGATGAGCATTCCAGAGTAGAAACCGATCCCAGACTTAAAGGAACTAAAAACATCATTGTGAGAGAAGGAAATGTTTATATTGGGAAAGGCCGGAAAGACAA
>JAHJDU010000139.1 GCA_018812385.1 Pseudomonadota bacterium | reverse complement strand
GGATAGAAATGTCTTGAAAAACCTTTCCAATACCTTTGACATTGAACTCAAAACCCTTGAAAAAGAAATCTATGCTCTTGCCGGTGAAGAATTTAATATTAATTCTTCCCAGCAACTGGGGGTGATCCTGTTTGAAAAATTACAAATGAAAACCGCAAAAAAGACAAAAAAGAAAACCAATTATTCAACAGATGTGGAAGTCCTTACCAAGCTTGCCCACGACCATGAACTGCCGGAAAAGCTTTTAAGATACAGAACCCTTGGCAAGCTTAAATCAACCTATGTGGACTCCCTTGAGAACCTGATCAACAAAGACAGTGGCAGAATCCATACCTCATTTAACCAGACCATCACGGTCACGGGCCGGTTAAGCAGTTCCAAGCCTAATCTTCAAAACATTCCCATCCGGAAAAAAGAAGGAAAAAAAATAAGGGAAGCTTTTATCCCCAAAGAAGGCCATACCCTTATTTCAGCAGATTATTCCCAGATAGAACTGCGAATTCTGGCCCATTGTGCCGAAGATAAAATCCTTATTGAAGCCTTTAATAATGGGGAGGATATTCATACCAGAACGGCCCTGGAAATTTTCCAGGTTCTGCCACAATTTGTTACAGAGGATTTAAGGAACCAGGCAAAAACCATTAATTTCGGCATTGTATACGGCATGAGCGTATTCAGGCTGGCCAATGATCTTTCCATTTCCAGAAAGATGGCCACCACCTATATTGATAATTATTTTAAACGCTATTCCGGTGTAAAAAAATTTATTGACACCACCATAGAAGAAACAAAGAAAACCTGTGAGGTCCAAACCATATTTGGCAGAAAACGGCGCCTGGATGATATCAATTCTTCAAATATCAATCTTCGGAATTTTGCCCAGAGGGCAGCTGTTAACACACCCATCCAGGGCAGTGCAGCTGATTTAATTAAACTTGCCATGATCAAAATGGATGCTGCCCTGCGAAAAAACAAGCTGGCCTCAAAAATGCTTTTGTCTGTTCATGATGAAATCATATTTGAAACCCCGTTTGAAGAAAAAGACCAATTGATTGCTCTGGCAAAAACTGTCATGGAGCATGTTCATCCCCTTAAAGTTCCGTTGGAAGTCAATTTCGGGTCAGGTGAAAACTGGGCCCAGGCACATTAACAGAGCAAAATGATATGCTAATAAATTGTTCTATTTACTTTGGGCCAATAATATTTATAAGGTAAGGCATCAATGAAAAAATCAATAAAAGCATCCCTTATATCTGCTTTTGTATTTCCCGGAGCAGGGCATATTTACTTAAAAAAGTATTTTCCCGGTCTCCTTTTAGTCGGTGTTTCTTCCCTTGGGATCTACTATTTAATTTTAAATATGGTGGAAAAAGCTTTACAAATCGTTGAAAAAATACAACTTGGCCATGTTCAAGCAGATGCCACAGCCATCAACCAATTGTTATCAAACCAGTCAACGGGCTCTGAATCTCAAATATTGAGTATTGCAACTATTGCCATAGCCATTTGTTGGATAATCGGCATTCTTGATTCTTATAGAATCGGCACGGGACAAGATAAAAACCAATAGGTTTTAATTAAGACAAATATGAAAAAAAGTATAGTGACCATTGCACTCCTTGTTATTGGATTATTTCTGGCTGATATATCCTTAGCCGCGGACCTCCCTTCAACTAGAAAATCAAGACGGGTTCTTGCCAAGGTCAGGCCGATTCTAGCAAAGGATCTTTTAAGCCAGGGACTATCTTTAAGCTCACCCATTTTCATAAGAATATTCAAAAAGTCCGGTGAATTAGAGGTCTGGGTTGAAAATTCCCAAAAATTTGAATTGTTCAAAACATACAAATTGTGTCGATTTTCCGGCAGTTTAGGCCCCAAAATGCGCACCGACGACCGCCAGAGCCCTGAAGGCTTCTATTATGTCACGGCGGATCAGCTAAACCCCTCAAGCCAATTTCATTTATCTTTCAATATTGGATATCCAAATTCATATGATAGAGCTCATGGGAGAACGGGAAGTGCTCTAATGGTGCATGGGGATTGCGTATCCATCGGCTGCTATGCCATGACCGATGAAAAAATTGAGGAACTATATACCATTGCCGACGCAGCTTTCAGGGGTGGCCAATCATTTTTCAGGGTTCATATCTTTCCTTTCCGAATGACAAAAAAAAATATGGAACAGCATAAAGAATCAAAATGGCATGGCTTTTGTAAAAATCTTAAGCAAGGTTACGATATATTTGAAAATGAAAAAAAACCGCCCAATGTAATTGTAAGAGGCAAACGGTATATCTTCGAAAAAACATAAAACAAACTTAGCAAATTGCTGTGAAGCCCTTAGATAATTATATTTTTTTTTGGTGAAAGCTCCTGAATCATTGTATCGGCATGATTTTTTATGATGCGATTGATTTGATCAACTATCGAAATAGTATTATACAATGACTTGAACTCTGCGGTCGTCTCTCTTAAAGCCTCAAGGATTTTTTCTGACATATCTATTGCAGTTTTGATGACAATATTCGGCTTGATACCTATTTCATGGCCAAGGGCTCTGAAATGTTTCTGTTTAAGGTGAAAAAAATTCCTTTTTTTACCGGCTATTTTTCCGGGCATCTTTTTTGTAAAATCGCGATAGATGTGGGTGGACAACAAATCATAAAAAGGAGCCAGCCTGGTTCCTTTTTGATCATGAATCAAAGAAATATTTTTTGCATGCCCGTCTGCATTGCCGATTAAGCCGTTAAAAATGATTAAATTGAACAACTTCCTTGAATCCACAATTGGATCCGTACATTCTTTTTTAATCAGACCAAAGTAATCTTGCAGGGTTGGGTCATACTTTTGTTGCGAATTTACTTTCAGGGCCTGACAAAAATCTTCCTGAACTACCCGGACAACCTTTTCTCCAGCTATTATCCTGTCATATCGACGTATCATATACACTGACAAATCGCCTATTTTACGGATCTTAACTTCTGGAACCTCTAACCCCATCCTTTTAGCCAGCATCATACAATACGTTTCATTTATCACTGTTCCCTGCAAATCTTGAATCGGCGTTTTGACAATATGGGTAGATGGCGCCCCGTCAACGGGTAAAAGGATCTGGTTGCCCTTTAAGTAAACCGGCAGTTTCTCCTGAGCCCCGGCCAAAGACATCCTTCTTTCTTCAACAGATAGAAAAGGGTTGTCCCTCAAACCCTTTAGCTTTTGCAGTAAAAGATCTTCCGTCAAAGCCTCATATGAATAGGTTCTTTTTTCAGACGGCATCACACCGGCCAGATGTAATGAAACCGCGCCGGCACAATCTCCTCCAATTGCTTTAAGCAATCCGAAATAGTCATTATCCGAAATCCCAAGATTCCTGGATAATACAGACAAAATTTTTCCTTCAGGCAAAAGGTTGGTAAAATAAGCATAAGAAGAATCCTTTAAAAAAGGCTCCCCTCTTAATGGCAAAGAAATGGACAACCGTTGATTGTTTGGATTATTTAGCCATGGCTCACAATACTGGAAGCAAAATCGACCCTGATCATCTAACCACAATTCCCCAACTTTAAACTGATTGACAAATACATTTAATTTATTCTTCATTTAGATGATCCTCAATATACCGAGTTAGTTTATGGTTTGATTTGGGGATTATCAGAATATTAAAACCTATTTCCTCTAAAACCTGAAGTGTTTTTTCTAATTGGATGGTGGGCTTACCATTCTCTAAGTCAGACAAAAAACGGGTACCTATGTTCAAGTATCCTGCAGCTTCTGCCTGGGTGAAGTTTTGTTTTTTTCTTGCCTTTTTGACAAGTTTCCCTATGGTTTTAGTATTCATTTTTAATTATCCTTTTTATGAGACCCCTATCGGGAATATATCAAGCCATAAAGGGGATTGCAAATTAATTTTTCCCGATAGGGAATATTTCACTTTATAGGTTGGATTTTTAAGAAAAAATTCCCGGCCAGGAATAATTTTCCATTAACCGATGAACGCAAGCCTCCCAATGTAATGGTAAGAGGCAAACTGTATATCTTTGAAAAAACATAAAACAAGCATAGCAAATTGCTGTTCAAACTTGAGCGCTGAATAACAGTGGAGATACAAAATTTGGGAATAAACCTTGATTTCCTCATTTTATCTATGTATCTTTAACCTGTTTTAACCTGATATAGTCGGGTTTTACCCATTCAAATATGGTCCGGTAGCAATGATTGACAAAGCCGCGTGGCGGCCTACAAAATGATGGAGTCAAAATGGAAGACAGATGGTTATCCGTAGATGAAATTGGGGGCTATCTTGGTGTGAAAAGGGATGCAATCTATAAGTGGATAAGCG